>CAIUOO010000181.1 GCA_903900795.1 uncultured Gemmatimonadota bacterium
CATGGACCTGCCGCACCGTCAGTTCACCCTGATGGGCTACACCTTCCTGCCCACTGATACGCTGCTGTTCATGCTCGTCATGGGCAGCGGTGTGATCGGCATTTTCCTCATCACCGCGCTCTTCGGACGCGCGTGGTGCGGCTGGGCCTGTCCGCAAACCGTGTATCTCGAATTCCTGTTCCGCCCGATCGGACGTTGGTTCGACGGTGGCTACACCGCCTCGCGAAATCTCGACAAGCAGGGCGCATGGTTCACACCGCGGCGCATCGCCAAGTACCTCACGTTCTTCGCATTGGCGCTGTTCGTGTCGCACACGCTGCTTGCGTTCTTTGTGGGCACCGATCAGCTGTACGACTGGGTCGGCAACCCTCCGTCGGAGCACCCCACGGCGTTCTTCTTCGTGGTGCTGTTCACCGGAGTGGTGTGGTTCAACTTCACCTACTTCCGCGAACAGACCTGTCTCATCGTCTGCCCCTACGGCCGCTGGCAGGCGGCGCTGATCGATCACCAGTCGGTGATCGTAGCGTACGACTATGTGCGTGGTGAACCGCGCAAGCACGCCAGCCAGACGCGTGATCCGAAGGCGGGCGACTGCATCGACTGCGGCGCCTGCGTGCAGACCTGCCCCACCGGCATCGACATCCGCAACGGGCTGCAGATGGAGTGCGTGCACTGCACGCAGTGCATCGACGCCTGCGACGACATCATGACGAAAGTCGGCAAGCCCACGGGGCTCATTCGCTACTCGTCACAGGATGCCATCGCCGGCAAGCCGCGGCAGCTGGTGCGCATGCGCACGATTCTCTATCCCGTGGTGCTCACGTTCCTGATCGGCGGACTCATCACCGCCCTGTTGCTGAGGGAATCGGCAGACCTCACGGTGCTGCGCGGTGGACTCGACGGCCCATTTACCGAAGAAGCCGACGGGCGGATCGCCAATCAGATTCGCGTCAAGATCACCAATCGTGGCAGGCGGGCCATGTCGTATACGTTCACGCTCGACGGACTCACGCAAGCGGGGCTGCGCCCCGACGAGATCACCGTCGTCGCCCCGGAAAATCCGCTGCCGGTCGCAGCCGGCGCGACACACGCCACCAGCCTCTTCGTGCTCATCCCACGTGCCGCATTCACGAATGGCGAGCGCATGATCACGATCAGCGTCACCGACGGCCGTCGCTATCAGGAGTCGGTGAACTACCGGCTACTCGGCCCGGTCGGCAACGCGCCAACCGGCAAGTTTCGATGAAAGCGGGCATGGGCTGGCCCATCGGTATTACGGTGATTCTGGGGGCGACCGTGTCCGCGAATCTCGTGATGATGCGGATTGCGAACAACGATCCCTCCTTCTCGGTCGAGCCGGACTACTACAAGAAGGCGGTATTCTACGACTCGACGATGGCGCAGGCGCACCGCAATCTCGATCTCGGCTGGGGAGTGCAGGCGTTCGCGGACTCGATCGTGGCCGGGCAGCCCACGCGCTTGCGCGTGGTGCTGCGCGATGAACAGGCGCTGCCACTGCTCGGCGCGGCGGTGCAGGCTACCGTGCTCTTCAACGCGCGCGCCAACGACCTGACCACCGCCACACTCACCGACGAAGGCGCCGGGGTGTACACGGCCACCGTGCCCATCAACGCGCCCGGTGAATGGGAGGTGCGGGTGAACGTCACACGCGATACGTCGCACTTCACGTCGAGCACGCGCATCACCGCCGTGCTGGCGACCGAGCGCTCGCCATGATCGGTACGGCGTCGGGGATACTGGTCGCGAGCCTGGTGGGAAGCATGCATTGCGCCGGCATGTGCGGCGGCTTCGTGTGCTTCTACGCGGAATCCAGCAGCGGAACCGACGCCGCGGCCCTCCGTGCCCACGCGATGTACAACATGGGACGTCTCACCTCGTATCTCACGCTCGGCGCGATCGCCGGAGCCATCGGCGCTGGCGTATCGTCGTTGGGCGCCATGGCCGGCGTGCAGCATGCGGCGGCAGTGGTCGCCGGCGCCCTTATGGTCGGCTGGGCGATCAGCACCATCACCGCGCAGCGCGGGGTGCGGCTGGGAGCGCTGCGCGCCCCCGAGTCATGGCAGCGCGCCATGGGCCGC
Organism: uncultured Gemmatimonadota bacterium; assembly: GCA_903900795.1. Lineage (GTDB taxonomy): Bacteria > Gemmatimonadota > Gemmatimonadetes > Gemmatimonadales > Gemmatimonadaceae > Gemmatimonas. The sequence continues at coordinate 2,100 of CAIUOO010000181.1, forward strand.
GTGCTGCACGCCGTGCGTGACCAGCCGCTGGCCACGCGCGCATGGCTGACTGGCTTGCTCACCACGATGCTGCCCTGCGGATGGCTGTATGTGTTCGTCGCGACCGCGGGCGGCTCGGGCAGTATTCGCGGCGGCATGCTCACGATGGCCGTGTTCTGGCTTGGCACCGTCCCGGCGCTGCTCGCCGTCGGACTCGGTGCCCAGCGGTTGTTCGGTCCCCTGCGCCAACGGCTGCCGATGCTGAGCGCTGCGCTGGTGCTCGTCATGGGACTGCTGTCCATCTCGGGACGCTTCTCGATGCAACACATGGGTGTGATGCCATGAGTACCGCCACGATCTCGGCCTCCGAGGCCACTGACGTCCTCTGCGCGCACTGTGCCCTGCCGGTGCCCGAAGGATTGCTCGACGACGACGCCGAGCGGCAGTTCTGCTGCAGCGGCTGCCATACGGCCTTCGGCATCCTGCACGCGCACGGCCTCGATTCGTACTACGGCTTCGCCGAACGTCGCGAAGCGCCCGTGCGGGCCTCGGGGCGACGCTACGACGAGTTCGACCACCCCGCCTTCGCGAAGCTGTACGTCACGGCGCTACCCAACGGCCTGTCGCGCACCGAGCTCTATCTCGAGGGCGTGCACTGCGCGTCGTGCGTGTGGCTGGTGGAGCGCGTGCCACTGCTGGTGCCCGGCGTGTTGCGGGCCGAGCTCGATGTACGGCGCTCCCTGGCGGTGATCGAGTGGGACATGGCGACGGTGCCGTTGTCGCGGATCGCGCAATCGCTCGATACGCTCGGCTATCCGCCGCACCCGTTCCGCGGCGTCGCGCGTGACGACATGCGTAAGCGCGAAGATCGCGTCATGCTCGTGCGCATCGGCATCGCCGGTGCCATCGCGATCAACGTGATGCTGGCAGCGCTCGCGCTCTACGCCGGCGAGCTGAACACGATGGACGCCAGCTTCACGCGGTTCTTCCGGTGGGTGAGTTTCGCGATCACCGTCCCGGCGTTCATCTGGCCGGGTCGCGTGTTCTTTACCGGCGCCTGGGCATCGCTGCGCACGCGGTCGCTGCACATGGACTTACCGATCGCGATCGCGCTTGCCGCCGGCTTCGTACGCGGAGGCATGAATACGATCACCGACTCGGGTCCGATCTACTTCGACGGGTTGGCCCTGCTGATTTTCGCCCTGCTCGTGGGACGTTTCCTGCAGCAGCGCGGTCAGCGCATGGCGGTCGACGCCGCCGAAGAGTTGCATGCGATTGCGCCGAGCACCGCGCGCCTCGTCGATGGGGAGATCGGGCAGGAGACCCTGCGCGATATTCCGAGCGAGGCGCTGCTGCCCGGCATGCTGCTGGATGTGCGTGCCGGCGAGTCGTTCCCTGCCGACGGTGTCGTGATGCGCGGGCACTCGAGTGTGAATGCCGCGCTGCTCACCGGCGAATCACGTCCGACTTCGGTGGGCGTGGGCCAGATGGTGTACGCCGGTACGCTCAACGTGGAATCGCCGCTGCGCGTGCAAGTCGAGCAGGCCGGGGAAACGAGCCGTATCGCGAAGCTGATGCGGCAGGTCGAAGACAGCGCCAAGCGACGCGCGCCCATCGTGCAGACGGCGAATCGCATGGCCGGCATCTTCACGGCCGTCGTGCTCATCGCGGCGGCCACGACATTCGTGATCAAGTCACAGTTGTCGTCGGCGCATGCGCTCGACGACGCGATCGCGCTGTTGATCGTGACGTGCCCGTGTGCGTTGGCGTTGGCGACGCCGCTGGCGATCACGGTCGCGGTCGGTCGCGCCGCGCGTCGCGGCATGCTGATCAAGGGCGGCGATGCGCTCGAGCTGTTGGCAACGCCTGGCATCATCGTGCTCGACAAAACGGGCACGATTACCGAAGGTCGCACCACGCTCGCCGCGTGGCACGGCCCCGATTGGGTGAAGCCGCTGGTGCTCGCTCTCGAGGAAGGCTCGTCGCATCCGCTGGCCGACGGCTTCCGTCGCGCGTGGCCCGATCTTGCACCCGCCACGGTCACGGCGTCGCGTCATATCGCCGGCGGCGGTCTCGAAGGCACGGTCGAGAGCCACGCGGTTCGCATCGGATCGCCGCGATTCATACGGGAATCGATGGCCTCCATCGACCCATCGCTCGAACGTGTGATGAATGACCTTGATCGCACACTCACACCCGTTCACATCACGATTGATGGCGTGCTCGTGGCGATCGCAGCGCTCGGCGATCGGGTGCGCAACGACGCGCTCGATTCGCTTCGGCAGTTACGTGGGCGCGGGTGGCGGACCGTGATGCTGAGTGGCGATGCGCAGGACGTGGTCGCGTCGGTGGGTCGGGCGCTCGCCTTCGACGCCCACGACGCCATCGGTACCGCCTCACCCGAAGACAAACTCGCGTTCGTCGAGCAGCTCAAGGCCACGTCCGGACGTACCGTGGTGATGGTGGGCGATGGCGTGAACGACGCCGCGGCCATCGCCGCCGCGCACGTCGGCATCGGCGTGCACGGCGGCGCCGAAGCGTGCCTTGCGACCGCCGACATCTACCTCACGCGCCCCGGGCTGGGCGCACTGGTCCAACTCACCGAAGGCGCGCGCCGCACGTTGCACGTGATTCGCCGCAACATCGCCCTCTCGATCGGCTACAATCTGATCGGAGCCAGCTTGGCCGTGTTCGGCCTGCTGACCCCGCTCATCGCCGCCATCCTTATGCCGACCAGTTCGATCACCGTCGTGCTGGGTTCCTGGTACAGCACCACGTTTGCGCGATCCACGACCACGGAGTCGGTCTCATGAGCGTCATCTATCTGGTCCTGCCGCTGGCCCTGCTCATCGTCGGCGGTGCGGTCCTGGCGTTCGTGTGGAGCGCCAAGAGCGGGCAGTACGACGATCTCGACACGCCCGCCGTACGAATGCTGCACGACTGAACGGCCGCGGGGGCGAACGCGTGGGGTGACAGGGAAGCGGTTCGTAGGTGAACGTGTGGGCGGCGGGGGGAGCGGCGCCCACACGTTCGCCTCCAAATGGCTTCCCCCTTTGACGATACGTGGCAACCGGGGCCACATTACCACGATGAGTAACGCCGAAACCAGTTCCCATCGGGACACCGCGGAGCGCCGCCACAATCCGCGGTTGCGTGAATTGGTGGACGAAATGCTCGCCTCCATCCGCGCCGCCGCGAACGTCGATTTGTGGACCGCCGCGGAGCGCGACCGATACGAGGCCGACATGGCCCGGATCATGCAAACGGTGCGGACCCACGCGGTGCGCGGCGAGACGCGCGCCCAACTCGAATAGCAGGTCGCCCGCTGTCCGCGGCCGACGACACCGCGCTGACGGCGCGGCTCGACGCGATCTGCGCCGAGGGGTGGAGCATCTGGGAGCGATTCGAGCGCCATGTCCGCGACCGCGACTTCCATTCGTTCGTCGCGGCCGACTATGACGCCGTACGGCGGGCGTTAGTAGCGCATCGTGCACCCGGCGCCCGCTTCCTCGAATGGGGCTCGGCCAGCGGCGTGATCGCCATCATGGCCGACATGGTGGGTTTCGACGCCTACGGGATCGAACTCGACGCCTCGCTGGTGACGACCGCGCGTGCACTCGCCGCTCGCTTCGACTCCCGGGCGCAGTTCGTGACCGGTAGCTTCCTCCCGACCGGCTACCGGCGGCTCGGCGGTGACGACTCGTCCGAGACCATCGGCGACGGGCCATCCGGGTACCTCCAGCTTGGCCGCGCCCTCGACGACTTCGACGTCGTTTTTGGATACCCGTGGGATGACGACGCCCCTCTGATGCACGATCTCATGCGACAATACGGACGACCCGACGCCTTACTGCTGCTCAACGACACCGAACGTGGTGTCCGCGCCTTCCGCGGCGGCCGCGAATTAGCGAACCCGCAGTGACGTCGCCCCCAGTGACGGCGCCATCGCGCCCGACCGGACTGCGTCGCGAGCTCGGCGTTATCGCCCTCGCCTCCACGGGCATCTGCTCGATGGTGGGCGCCGGCATCAACATCGTCCCCTTCGCGCTGCAGCGCACCGTGCCCGGGGTCGGCGACTGGGTGCTCGTGGCCTATGCCCTGGCAGCCGTCCCGGCCGTGCTGGCCGCCTTGTGTTACGCCATGCTCGGCAGCGCCATGCCGCGCGCCGGTGGATCCTACGTGTACGCCAGCCGGGCGATCGGCCCCTACGCCGGCTTTCTCGCCAGCTTCTCGCAGTGGTTCGGGCTGTGCATCGCGATCGGCGTAGTGTCCTACGTCATTCCGCCGTTCCTGCGCGACATCGCGACAGCGGCACAGTGGACCACGATGGCTGCCGCCCTCGATCAGCGACCGCTGCGACTTGGACTCGCGCTCGCCTTTTTGTGGACGTTCGTGTTCGTGAATCTGCGCGGTGTCCGCGCGGTGGCGAACACGCTTCTTCCGCTCATGCTGGTGATGTTTGTGTGCGGCGGCCTGGTGATCGTGACCGGCTTTTCGCATTCGCCCGCCGAGTACGTGGAGCTCCTGGCATCGCAACAGCGCGCGCTGCCACCGGAGCCGGCCCGCGCCTCGTTCTGGCTCGTCGTGCCCCCCGCCGCCGCGATTCTGTTCTCGAGCTTCATCGGCTTCGACGCGATCGCACAGGCCGGTGGTGAAGCGAAGAATCCCTCGCGCTCCATTCCGCTCGCGATTGGCCTCACGATCGCCATCGTGGGTGCGTTCTATTTTCTGTTCACCGCCGCCGTGTACCACACCGTACCGTGGTGGCATGTCGCTGCCGAGAGTCGGGTGCGCGATGTCACGGCGCCGGGGCTGCTCTCGCCGCTCACGTCGCCGATCGTCGCCATCATCATGGTGTCGGGCGCGGCGGTCTCCCTCATCAACGACCTACCCGGCATGCTGCTTGGCGTGTCGCGCCTGTGCTTTGCCTGGGCGGAAGACGGCGTCTTTCCGCGGGGGCTCGCCGCGATCCACACCCGTTACGGCACACCACACGTGGCGCTGTTCGTGTCGGCGGTGCTGGCCACGATCGGCATCTTCGGTGGTCACTTCGCCGGCGACTTCTTTCTCGGCGTCGACATTCTGGTCACCGCCATGCTGGTGAACTTCATCATCATGGCGCTCTCGGTGCTACGACTCCCATCGCGCAATCCCGCGCTCGCACAGGCGATGCGCGTGCTGCCATCGCGCGCGGTTCAGGTCACGGTGGCCGGTACGGCCGTCGTGTTGCTGTCCATGCTGCTGGTGGTGCACACGTGGCGTGATCTGCACACCGATGTGGCCGTATGGTACGCGCGGTCCACACCCGTCTGGGTCATCGTGATGATCATCGGCAGCGCGATCTACTGGCGCGAAACGCGGGCCCTGGCCCGACGCGGTGGCGACCTCGATGCCATCACCTCCGTACTACCACCTGAATAGATGACCACGATTCCCCGCTTCACGCTCGCGCCCGGTCTCGAGATCTCCCGTGTCCTCACCGGCCTGTGGCAGCTGGCCGATATGGAGCGCGATGGACGCGTGTTCGACCGCGACGCCGCTGCCCACGCGATGTCCGAATATGTCGAGCACGGCTTCACGACGTTCGACATGGCCGACCACTACGGCTCGGCCGAGGACGTTGCGGGCATCTTCCGACAGCAGCTGCGCCCGGATGCGTCGGTGCAGTGCCTCACCAAGTGGGTGCCAGAGCCCGGCCCGGTCACGGCGGCCGATGTACGCGCGGCCGTCGATCGCGCCTGTGCGCGACTGCGCACCGACCGCATCGATGTGCTCCAGTTTCACGCCTGGACCTTCGCCGACCCGCGCTGGCTCGATGCGTTGTGGTATCTGGAAGCCGAACGCGACGCCGGCCGCATCGGCGCGATCGGCCTCACGAATGTCGATACCGCGCATCTGCGCGTGGCCGTGGCCAGTGGCATTCGCATTGCCAGCAATCAGGTCAGTGGATCGCTGCTCGACACCCGCTTCACCACCAAGCTCGCGCCGTACGCATTGGCGCATGGCGTCGGCGTGCTCTGCTACGGCACGCTGCTGGGCGGATTTCTCAGCGAACGCTGGCTCGGTGCGGCCGAACCCGACTGGAACACGCTGAGCACCTGGTCGCAGATGAAGTACGGCCGGTTCATTCGCGCCGCCGGTGGCTGGGCGCCGTTTCAGGGCGTGCTGCGCGCGGCGCACACCGTGGCCACCAGGCACGGCGTTTCCATTGCCGCGGTGGCCAGCAAGTGGGTGCTCGATCAGCCCGGCGTGGCCGGCGTGATCGTGGGCGCGCGCCTGGGACAGTCAGCGCACGTGGCCGACACCGCGAAGCTGTTCACCTTCACACTCGACGACAACGATCGTCGCACCATTGCCGACGCCCAGGCCGCACTGACGGCGATTCCCGGGGACTGCGGTGACGAGTATCGGCACGCGCCGTTTCTCACGGCCAGTGGTGATCTCAGCCATCATGTGTCGCAGTTTCCCGCCCCGTTCACCACGCGCCCCGGCGTGAACGGACGCACGCTCGCCCTCAGCGGCACCGTGTGGGAGCCGATGGCCGGTTACAGCCGCGCGGTACGCAAAGGCCCGTCCATCAGCGTGTCCGGTACGACCGCGACCCACGGCGATCGCGTCATCGGCGGCACCGATGCGGCTGCGCAGGCGCACTTCGCCATCGACAAGATCGCCGGCGCCATTCAGTCGTTGGGGGGCACCCTCGAAGACGTGGTGCGCACCCGCGTGTTCGTCTCCGATGTGGCCCATTGGGAGCCGGTGGCGCGTGCCCACGGCGAGCGCTTCGGCCACATCCTGCCCGCGAATACGCTGGTAGAAGCGCGACTCGTGGGCTCCGAGTATCTGGTGGAAATCGAAGCCGACGCTATCGTGGAAACCGCTATCGTCTCCGAATCCTGAACATCCTTCACGCCGGGCTTGCTGCCATGACGCTCTGTTTCCGCTCCCCCTCGCTGGTAGCCGCCGCGCTCGTGGCCGGCGCCACGCTCTCGCTCTCCGCCTCACCCGCTGCCGCGCAGGGCAAAGCCGCCGATCCGCTCGCCGCCGAAATCGAAACGCGCATGACAGCCGTGATGCCCAAGGTGGTCGCGTGGCGCCGCGACATTCATGAGCACCCCGAACTGTCGAATCAGGAAACGCGCACCGCCGCCCTGGTCGAAAAGCATCTGCGTGCGCTCGGCCTCGAGGTGCAGCCGAACGTGGGCAAGACCGGCGTGATCGGCATTCTGCGTGGTGGCAAGCCGGGGCCGGTCGTGGCGCTTCGCGCCGACATGGACGCGCTGCCCGTGACGGAACTGGTGGACCTGCCCTTCAAGAGCACCGTCCGCACGATGTACAACGGTCAGGAAGTCGGCGTCATGCACGCCTGTGGTCATGACAATCATGTGGCGATCATGATGGGCACCGCCGAGGTCTTGGCGGGCATGAAGGAGCGCATTCCGGGCACCGTGAAGTTCATTTTTCAGCCCGCCGAGGAAGGACTCGGTGGCGCCGAGGCGATGATCGCCGACGGCGCCCTGCAGAACCCGCGCCCGTCCGCGATTTTCGGCCTGCACGTGTGGCCGTCGGCGCTGGGGTCGCTCAGCACGCGCGCCGGTGGTTTCATGGCCGCCGCCGATCAGATCGACATCGTGGTGAAGGGGCGGCAGACGCACGGCTCGGCGCCGTGGTCGGGCGTGGACCCCATCGTCATCGCCGCGCAAATCGTGATGGGACTGCAGACCGTGGCCAGCCGGCAGATCGATGTCACGTCGGCTCCGGCGGTCATCACCATCGGCATGATTCAGGGCGGCAATCGCGGCAACATCATCCCCGACAGCGTGGTGATGATCGGCACGATCCGCACCTTCGATCCTGAGATGCGCAAGGACATTCACCTGCGCGTGAAGCGCACGGTGGAAGACATCGCAACGTCCGGCGGCGCGACGGCGCGCGTGACCCTGTCGATCGGCGGGCTCATCACGCAGAACGATGCGTCACTGCTGGAGAAGATGACGCCCACGCTGCAGCGCACGGCGGGCGACGGTGGCTTCAAGACCGTCAATCCGGTCACCGGCTCCGAAGACTTCCCTGCATTCACCAAGGAGATCCCGGGGCTGTTCTACTTCCTCGGTGTTGCCCCGAAGGGCATGGATCAGAAGTCGCAGGCAGCCAATCACTCGCCCTTGTTCTTTGCCGACGAGGCCGCGTTGCCGACCGGCGTGCGCGCGATGACGAATCTCGCCGTCGATTATCTCAAGAGCGGTGGCATCGCGACGGCCAAGCCGGCCATGAAGCAGTAAGTCGCGATGCGTTCCGTTACGCCTCGATGAACGTCTCCGAGTGGATCAGCCAGCCCATTTCGCTGAAGCGCCACTCGGCAACGTAGCTGCCGCCCTGCTCGTGCATGCCCGATTTGAGTCGCCACCGACCGACCCAGCGTCCGCGCTCGGTGGCGCGCATCGGGTCGACCATCATGACCTGATCGATCGTGCGCACATAGGTCACGAATGCCTTGTCGGCAAACTGTTCGACGAACGCCGCACGTGATGCGTCGCGGCCGGTGAGTGTCGGTCCACCGGCCACGCCGACCGCAATGTCCGGTGCCATGAACGACACCGTGCGGTCGGCGTCGTGCGCCGCGATGGCCTGATTGGACTGCTCGCGTAACGCACGAATCTGCGTGTCTCCCGTCAGCACGCCCATCACATCGTGGTGCGCTTTTTCGGCTTCACGTACTGATCGAGCCACGCCGCCATCTCCGCAAGCGCTTGCCCCACGCTTTCGCGCGCGCGATAGCCATGCGACTCACCGGGCAACTGCACGTAGCGCGTGGTCGCGCCGTTCCCCTTGAGCGCCTGGTACATGCGCTCGCTCTGAATGGGATACGTGCCCGTATTGTTGTCGGCCATGCCGTGCACCAACAGAATCGGATCCTTGATCTTGTTGGCGTAGGTGAAGGGTGACATCGCGCCGTAGAGTTCGGGCGCATCCCAGTAGGTGCGCTCTTCGCCCTGGAAGCCGAACGGGGTGAGGGTACGATTGTAGGCACCGCTCTCCGCCACACCAGCGCGGAACAGTCGCGTGTGGGCCAGCAGATTGGCCGTCATGAACGCGCCGTACGAGTGTCCACCCACGCCGATGCGATCGCGATCAGCCACGCCCATCGCGACGATCGTATCCACCGCGGCCTTTGCACTCGCAGTGAGCTGCTCGACATACGTGTCGTTCGGCTCTTTCCCATCCACACCCACGATGGGCATGGTGGGATTATCCATCACGCCATATCCCTGCGTGAGCATGAACAGATGCGACGAGCCACTCGGCCGCACGAAACGGTACGGCGATCCCGACACTTGCGAGGCTGCTTCCTTGGAGCGGAACTCGAGCGGATAGGCCCACAGGAAGAAGGGCAGCGGGCCATCCTTCGCTTTGTCGTAGCCGGCCGGCAGATAGATCGTGGCCGACAGCTTCACCCCATCGGGGCGCGTGTACGTGATCAGCTGGCTCGTGACACCGGCGAACACGGGCGCCGGATCGGTGAACTGCGTCAGCGCCCGTGGGGCCGTCTTGCGGGCGAGATCGCGCACGAAATAGTTGGGCGCGTCCGCCTTGGACTCGCGACGCGTGAGCGCCACGGTGCCATTCACATCGAGCATGCCGATCGGCTGCTCGAAGTACGGCGCCGCACTCTGAAACACCCGCGTCTTTCGGGCGGTGGCCACGTCGAAGCGATCCACGAAGGGACGATCGCCTTCCGGTCCAGCACCGAGCCCGCTCAGGAACGCGACCTTCTTGTCGGGGGTGGTCAGCAGCACCGCCTGGCCGCGCGCGTCACGCATCGTGAGGAAATCGCCGGGATCGGCGTAGCGATCCTCACTCGAGCGCTCCCACAACAGCCGCGGCGCCTTGGCCCCCGACGGATCGATGATCCACGCGCGCGTCTTGCGGGTCTTGCCTTCGTTCTCGCGGGCGATGGCCAGTCCGGGCGTGCCCCACGTGATCGCACCGGCACGCCAGCTCGTTTCCAGCAACGTCTTCGGTGAGCCCGTGAACGGCGCCTCGAGTAAGGCAATGCGATCCCGCTTGTCGGCCTTGGAATCGCTGTCGCCGCCATCGAGCGCTTCCACCCAGGCCAGCGTGGCATCGACATCGCGACGCCACTGCACGTTGCGAATGCCCGCCAGTGCGCCGTTGCCGCCCCAGGGCACGCGCTCGATGAGCGGACGGGCCACGATCGACTTCACCACCGCGCCATCCATCGACCACACTTCCGTGCGCGTGGGGAAGTAGTTCAGCGGCACCGTATACGAAAACGGACGCGACAACGTGCTCACCAAGAGGTAGCGGCCATCGGGCGAGGCGCTGACGTCGGTGCGCAAGCCGGGTGCGCCGAGCGTCTTGACGGTGCCATCGAGCGACACGAGCGCGAGCTGGCTCGTGCCGTAGTGTTCGAAGATCGCTTCGTCGAACGGGCTCTTGAGCAGATCCTGATACGTGGCGGCGCGGTCACTGCGACCGGTGAGCGCTTCCTGCACGATCGGTCCTTCCGGCGTGGTCGTCATGGCCGGTGCCGTACCGCGCGTAGTCGGCACGAACGTGCAGGCCAGCGAGGCGGTGGACACCCACGAGCAGGGATTGCCCAGAATCGCCGTGAGCCGCTGCGACGTGAGTGGCTTGGCCTGCGCTGTGGCGACATCGGCGATCCACAACGTGATCGCATCGTCGCTGGTCACCGTGAAGGCGATCTTCTGGCCGTCGGCCGACCACGACACGTTCTCGATGCTGCTCCCCGCGGGAATCGACGCCTCAATCTTGCGCGCCGCCCCTCCGCTCACCGCCTGCAACGACAAACCGGTGTAGCTCTGGCCACGCGTGGGCCCGCTGGTCTTGGGATCGAAGCGCAATCCGGCCAGCCGATATTCGAACGCCCCGACTTCACTGATCGGCGGCAACGCCGGACGCTCCAGCAGCAACAACCGCTGACGATCGGGGCTCATCTGCACCAGCGGCGTGGCCGGCTGGTCGAGAATCTGTGCGATCGGCTGTGGCGGCTGACGGTACTGCGCCTGCGCAACACACGGAACGAAGGCCGGCGCCAGCGCGACGACAACCGCGATAAAACGCGGCGAACGAGGAAAGAGAGTCACACGTGTCCCGATGTTCGAAGTGGAAATCCGACCTGCACGAACGCACGGCGTTCCCGCAGCCTACCGCAGTGTCATCACCAACCCATTGTGCGCTTTGATCACGCCGGCGCGACGTATCTCAAAGCCGTTCTCATGGCAGTACAGCCCCATCTGGTGTACGTCCATCAATTCGCGATAGCCGTGGTTCATCCAGTCGGCCATCAGGTTGTAGAACACGCGCGACTTGAACTGATTGCGCGGCGTGGTCATCACGACGGTGCCGCCCGGCTTGAGGAAGCGCCGGTGCATCTCAAGACACTCCGCCTTGTGCGTGTCGGGAAAATGCTCCAGCAGGCCGATCGAGACCACCACATCGAACTCCTTGCCGTATGTCAGGTCGCGAATATCGGCAACCTCGAAGTGAATCGGCATCTCGTCGCGGTACCACACACGCTGGTGTCCCGTGGTCGGATCGACACCGAGGAATGGATAATCGAGGGGAAACTTGCCGAAGCGGTCCGTGGCGCAAAATGCATCGTAGTCCACCAACACGATCTCACCGCCCGGATACATGGCGGCGATCTGCATCGCCTCGTAGCCATCGGCCGCCCCGAGAAACAAAATGCGCGGCTTCTTCACGTCGAGTCCGGCGAACAGTGCGCGCTTGCCGCGGGGATCCCACACGGCGTCTTCTACCCGCATGATCTTGTTCCACACCGCCAGATAGGCGATGTCCTGCAGCGCCTCCTTGGCCTCGTGCAAATCCATGCGCGACAACGCGTCACCGAACTGCGCCTTCGCCTGACGCTGCGCCTCGGGCACGTCGGTCAGGAAGAACTGATGGAACGCCGTATTGAACAGGCGCCAGCCGTCGGCAATCGGCAGCGGCCGCTGATGCGTCTGCTCGTAGCTCCGCCGCGCGCTCGACCACTTCTCGGTACGATACGGCCGGCCCACGTCGCGCCAGGTGAGCGCGGACCAATCCATCGCACTCACATCGGTGAACAGGTCTGGGGCCTGGTCGCGCAGGTCGATGCGGTACTGACCAGTGAGTTCGTGGTGGCCGACCTGGTGGCGCGCGCCACGCGGTCGCCCCCAGGCACGACTCGTCTGCGCCGGAAAGGCGCGCGTGCTGGCTGCGAAGGTTTCAGGGGCGATCAGCGTAGCCATACCAGACCGGGCGGGAGAAAGTCGACCGTTGGAGTCTGGGTTCTCGGCGCGCCGGGCGCCAGTCCCGGCGCGCCGTTCGGCTACCGGCGCTGCGTTCCGGTCGTGTCCGTCAGAGCCTTCATGAAGGACACCAGATCACGTTGCTCGGTTGCGGTCAGACGCAGGGGATCGGGAGGCAACGTCTGGTAATCGAGCTGAATCCCGATGCCGGCCCCGCCACCGCGGTTGTAAAAGTCCACGACGGCCTCGAGTGTGCGGTAGACCCCGTTATGCATGTACGGCGCTGTCAGGGCCACGTTCCGCAAGGACGGCGTTTTGAACGCGTACCGGTGCGGCTCAGCGCGGGTCAGTCGGAAGCGACCGAGATCGGGATCGATCGTGGCATTGGCGATGACCGCGCGCGACGGCGTGCCGAGTACTTCCACCTCGGCTTTCCGATACGCGGGCGGGACGGTGCCGTTGGTGAGCGGAATGAAGTGGCAGGTGGCGCACTTCCCCTTGCCCACGAACACATTGAAGCCACGGCGTTCTCCGTCGGACAGCGCGCCCTCCTCTCCGCGCAACGCCCGATCGACGGGCGAATGCAGTCGCGTGAGGCTGCGCTGATACGCCGCCAGCACGGTCCGGATCTGTGCTGCCATGACCATGGAATCCGTGCGGGCCGGCGAGCCCGTGAAGGCCACGCGAAATTGGGTGACCAAGGACGTGTCCATCGCCAGACGGGAGGCGATGCTGGACAGACTGCCGTGCATTTCGTCCACGTTCTCGACCACGTCCGTGACCTGGTCTTCGAGATACGTGGTCCTGAGGTCCGCGAAGGAACCCAGCTGCAGGCCACTGTTGATGACCGTGGGCGTATTCCGTGCGAGTGGTGCACCGCCCCGGGCGCGGTTCACCGCGAGCCCGTCAGTGAATGCCTTCTCGGGCGTGTGACAGCTGCTGCAGGCGCGCGTGCCGTCACCGGACAGCTGTGTGTCATGAAAGAGGCGCTCCCCAAGGGCGACCTGCGCGGACGTACCCGGCGTCGCGTCGATCGGTGCGAAGCCCATGACATCGAACGCCGCGCTGTCGAACACCGTGGCTGCATCCATGCGGAACGCCCGACGTTCCGCCGGCACTCCGATCGCCATCGACAGGCGCACCTGCTGCATCGCGCGGCCGAGTGGAATGAGCCGCTGCGTCAGGAAGGCGAAGTGATCGAACGCTTCACGATCTGTCGTCGCCGTCAGCATCGCACGCACGTCGGCGAGCAGTGAATCGACCCGCGACCAGGTGCTGTCGGCAGCGTGATACGGGCCCAGTGTCCGCACGACACCTTCGAGGGCCGCGTCCGCCTCGGCCAGCGAATGCCCCGCCACCGGAGAATCGAATCCCGGGAGACCGAGCGTCGCGATGCGCGCCAGCTCCAGCTTCACCGCATCCCACACATGCGCGTCGGAGGCGTGCTGCGCGCCCATCATCGTTTGGGCTCGCGTGACCAGCGGACGCAACGTGCCCGTCTCCCGGGTGATCGCCTCCCGCTCGCTGACCGGCGCGTCGCCATACAGCGCTTCTTCGATCACCTGAAATCCCGTCGGCGGAAAGACCGCCTCGGGGCCTTCTTCGTCGTCCACCTCCGGCAGCGCCGGGCCATTCATCTCCTTGGCGGTGGTCGGCGTGTAGTACTCCAGCGCCAGTTCGGCGAGCTTGAACGCACGACGCGCATCGACGAATGCCGTCCGTACACGCGGGACATCGGCGTCGGTTCGTAGCGCAACCGCTGCCGAGTCCAACTGCGCGATGCGAAGAGCCAGCGTATCGACGTGCGCGCGCCACACGACGATGGTCTGCATGGCGCGCGCATCGTCGCTCGCTGTGGTCGCGCCGGGTGTCGAGACGGCGTCCGTGTCGGTACCACCACAGGCACCCATCGCTGCCGCGCAGGCCAGCGTGAACAGATACGATCGGGTCTTCATAGTTGGGCGAATGATGACCGGCCCGGAGCGCAGAGCCCCGGGCCGGCAGGTAATCAGGAAATCGTGCGGATTAGCGCGGCAGGCCCTTCACCAAGACCAGCATGCTGGCCTGATTCTCGGTCGGCCGCACGGTGCCGCCATCCACCCCCTGGTACTTCGTGCCACGCCACGAGTGCGGCTGCAGCGCAATCATGAACGTGTTGTCCTGACCGAGCATGGTGGACATGTCGAGCATGGCGCCGAATTCCCAACCGGCCTTACCGGCCGGGCGTCCACCGACCGCGTTGTACAGCGCGGCGTCAGACATCGTACGGCGGTGATCCATCTCGAGCACCGGCTTGAGCTCACGCGTCGCGATGTTGTACTGGTAGATGTAGCCATCGTGCGTTTCATCGCCGTAGCCGTTGTCATCTTCCTGCAGGTACACGTAGTTCTGGCCGACGAAGATGTTGTCGAGGTTCTGGAACACGCGCGCGGCGTTCGTGGCCGACTTGTCGTCGCCGTCGGCGATCACTTCCAGCGTGCCCTGCAGCGGGTTGCTCGCATCGAGGCGCAGGCGATAGGCGCGGCCGTACTTCGAGCGGCTATAGTCGGCGTTGACGCCCGTGTTGTTCTGGCCGGTCGCCACGAAGTAGATCTCGCGGTTGTTGACATCGGAGCCCTTACGGTAGTCCACGTCTTCGACGCGCGCGAAGCGCACCGCGTTGAGCGCCGCACCGGCGAGGTTGACCTGACGGCCCGTCAGCGTCTTCTGGCCGGTAATCTGGCGAAACTGCACGGGATACGTCTGGCCGATCACCATGTCGCGTTCGCGCGTGTTGTTGTCGGCGCGTGCGAGCACGTACAAGTTGCCGTTGTCGAGATCACCCACGGTATTCGCGAGGTACATGGCCACCTGGCCCCCTTCCGCGCCCGAATCGTCGTCGCCGATGATGACGACCGTGCGGTTCGGGAACGCCACTTTGGGAAGCGGTACGGCGTTCTCGGCGTTGAAGCGGCCGAACGCC
>CAIUOO010000182.1 GCA_903900795.1 uncultured Gemmatimonadota bacterium
ACAGCGGGTGCAGCTGCCGCAGCGATCGGCGGCAAACGGGTCGTCGACGTCGAGCGCGACATCGGGCCCCAGCGCCACGAACAGCGACGACAGGAAGAAGAACGAGCCGGCTTTGGGGTTGATCAGCATGGTGTTCTTGCCAAACCACCCCAGCCCAGCACGCTGGGCGAGATCGCGCTCGAGTATCGGCCCACTATCCACATAGGGGCGCGCATCAACCGGACGCCCCAGTTCGGCCTCGAGCCAGTGGTGCAGCTCCCGCGTGCGCTCGCGCAACAGCTCGTGGTAGTCATCGCCGCGCGCGTAGCGGGCTACCGGGCCGCTGGGTTCACGGCCGCCGTACTGCGTGGCAAGCACTACGGCGTGGGTCGCTCCGACATGCGGTCGGCGGGTGTCCCGGCGCAACTCGGCCCCCTCGCCGTCCAGAGACGCCATCCCGCCGTGATAGCCGACCTCGAGCCAATCGTCGAAGGCGGCGCGGGTCGCGGGCTCGCCCAGCGTGGTGATCCCCACCAGGTCGAACCCCAGGCCGAATGCCTGTGCCTTGAGGCGCCGCGTTCGCTCGGCCGTGGTCGTGTGGCGGCCCACGGCGCCGCCGTCGTCCATTACGGCTGACGCCCCACCCAGCGGGCGAAGGCGATCACGTCGTCCGCCGGTGGAATCGCGTCCTCCTCCCCGTACGCCGTGTACATGCGCCACTTCACGTAGCTCGTGGCCGGCAACGGCAAAAATGGAAATCGCCGGAACCAGTGTCGATGCCGAAACCGCCACGCCACACGGAGCAAGTCGATGGCCAGCAACGGGTTGGTGATCGCTCGGAGCGACAGCACGAGGGACAGGCGGAGCCAAGGCATGACGAAAATATACCTACGCCGCGCCCGTCCCAGCGCGGCCATTACTTTTCGACGGTCCTCAACCCACGATCGCGATGACCCTCGACGAGTATCAGGAACTCGCCGCCCGCACACTCGGGCGCGACCGCACGCACGAACAGCAGCTCGCCAACGCCGCCCTCGGCCTCACGGGTGAGGCTGGTGAAGTGGCCGAAGTGATCAAGAAGCATCTCTTTCACGCCACGCCGCTCGATCAGGACGCGCTCGCGAAGGAACTGGGCGACTGCCTCTGGTACATCGGCGCCTTCGCGACGGTGCTCGGGCTCAGCATGGACGACATCGCGCAGCGCAACATCGACAAACTGCGCAAGCGCTACCCCGAAGGCTTCGACACCGAACGCAGTCGCAATCGCACTGAGTAGCGGGACCGGGATCGGCATCGCCGGATGGACTCACGTGAGTTTGGAGTGGTGAGTGGAAGTTTGGAGTCATGAGTGAGCCAACTGTTTCGGCTTGCCTCACGACTCGGAACTTCAACTCAGTACTCGAAACTCATCGGCTGCTCGGCCACCGCCGCCCCTCGCGCCCGGTCAGCGCAGGAACGACCGGCCGTCGAAGGGAATGTCCGACGTCACACCCAGCAGATCCAACGCGCTGGGCACCACGTCGGTGGTGCGTTGCGGCAGAAGCGTCACGGGCCCATCGAGCAGCAGCGGGACCAACATCTGCTCGCGCAGCAGCGCACCGTGGGTGGACACATGCGGCGTAGGTTCGTAGCGCGAGCGCAGATCCCATCCGTGGGCCGCTGACACCACGATGTCGCCCGCTCTCGGCGACGGGACCAGCGTGGAGAGTTGTACGAGCGCGTCGGCGTACGGTGACGCGGCGCCGGCCAGCCAGGCGTCGTTGGCGTCGAGATCGGACAGCGCGCCACCCAGGTGCAGCGGGTCGCCGTCGATCGGCGCATAGCTCCAACGTGCGTCGTGCCCCGCGTGCGAGCGCACGATGTCGGCCACTCCATCGCGTTGGTGAAACACACGCACGATGTCCGCACGCATCGCCACCGCGAGCAATCCGGTGGAAGGCCGCTCAAGCATTGCCTCGAGAGTCGATTGCCAACGCGTAGTCAGCGCAGGCCACCATGCGCGTGATCGGCGCGCCGGCTCGAGATACACATGCCCCATGGCATTCCCGCCCACCATGAGCGCAATATCGGCGCCGCGCATGCCAACCTTCGGGTGCGCGAGGACCCGATGACCGCGCGCCGACAGCCAGCCATGCAGGTCTTCATGCTCCGCGACGTCGGCATGGCCGTGATCGCCCACGACCCAAACACGTAGCCCCTCGGCCCAGCCGCCGGCGTCGGCAATCGCCTGTGCCCGCGCGATGGCCGTATCGACGTCACCGATCGCGGTGCGCACCACCGCAGAGTCGCTGCCGAAGGCATGCGACAGCTTGTCCGGACTGAGAATGCCGAGCATCGACAGCGTGGGACGCGTGCGGGTGAAACGCCGAAAGAATTCGCGCACAGCGGCCTGCTCCACCCGGCGCCACGCCTGCGCGTCGCCGCGGAAGTGCGCCCAACCGGCGCGCAGCGACCAGCCGATCCCGCGTCCCACGCGGCCGTGCGTCGCACCGCGCGCGATCATCATCAACCCCGCGAGTGAGGGCTGCGCGAGATCGTACAGCGTTGGGCTACCTGGATCGAGATCGCCGTCCACGTGCCAGATGTCGATGCCCGAATAGCTGCGCGCCTGCGCGTACGACCATGGCAACGAGCGCGCCCGGTCAAACCAGCGTAGCCCGGGCATACCAACCGAGGCCGGATGTCGTCCCATCACGAACGGCGCGTAGGCGGGGCCCGTGACCGACGGAAACGACGTACTGATCGTGTGCAGTCCGCCCTTCTCGCGAAGACGCGCCATCGCCGGGAGATTGCCGCGATCCAATTCCTCGGTGAGCACGTCCGGGCGCACGCCGTCGGCCACGACCAACAGCAGTCGGGTGGTCACGGTGGTATCATCAGACATCAGTCCTGCCAACTTCCACGTGCTCCTCATGGCGAAAAAGCGTCCGTCACCGCCTCGTACGGCAACCGGCAAGCAGGCCTCTGCCGTCACCCGCGCGCAAGCTGAACAGGAATCTCGCGACGGGTTGGTGGAACGTACCGAGGAAGGGCACCGAAAAGCGGGTCGTGAGCCGAGCGCGGAAGCGCCGCGGGTGTCGAGCGGAGCGCGGGCGGTGCGCCGACCGGAGCCGCGCGTGATCGATCAGGACATCCGTGACCGACCAATGCTCACGGAGGACGAGAAGTTGCTGCAAAGTCCCAAGGACGACATGGGCGCGTTTACGCGCTCCGATCCGTGGCGCGTCATGCGGATCACGTCGGAGTTCGTGGAAGGGTTCGACGCGTTATCCGAGATTCATAAGGGCGTTACGATCTTCGGCTCGGCGCGCACCGGGCCGGACGATCCGCAGTATGTGGCGGCGCAGGAAACGGCACGCCTGCTCGCTCTCGAGGGATTCTCGATCATTACGGGGGCGGGACCGGGCATCATGGAGGCGGCC
>CAIUOO010000183.1 GCA_903900795.1 uncultured Gemmatimonadota bacterium
CCGGTTCCGTGATTCCGTACTTGTCAAATACGTCTTTGTTGTAAAAAAAGCCGTGAATCACGGACGCCATCGGCACGCAGTACACGGTTTTGCCATCGTCGGTTATCCAGGCGCTTCTGGCCACCTCGCCGAAATTGAACAACCCGGGCAGGTTATTCAGTCCCACGAGTTGTCCCTTGGAAAACAGGGCAAGCGACGTATCAAAGGGACGGCAGGTGATCAGGTCACCGGCGGTGCCACTCGCGAGCTTGGCGCTCAGTCCGGCGTCGTAGGCGGCGGGTGCGGTCGGCGCGAAGACAACGTGAATGTTCGGATGCTTGGATTCGAAGGCGGGAAGAATCTTGTCCCGCCAGACGGACAGATCGTCGTTGCGCCAGCTTTCGATGGTGATGGTCACTCTGGCGCGGTCTGAAACCTGCGTGGCATCAGACGCCGCGCAGCCGGTTACCGCGAAAGCAACGAGCGCCAGCCGGAACGCGTCGGCCATGTACGTGCGCAACGGGGACTCCTGTTAAGACGAAAGAGAAGGCGAACGATGCGCTAGGCCGCGTTCACACGTATCGGGGCAATCTGACCCATCGCCTGCCCGTTCCCAACGGGCGTGGGTCATTATGGCCACCTTCGTCCACGCGGTGGCACGAGATCGGATCGGCGCGCGTTATCCAACGTGCTTCAACCCAACGCGCTTCCCGACCATCTTGCCGAGCGGATCACCGACCACTCGGCCGCTGACGCCTCCGTGACACACGGCGCGTTCGTCATCTACTGGATGCGCACGGCCGTGCGGGCGCATGAGAATCCGGCGCTGGACGTGGCGCTGACCGCCGGCCAGCGCCTCGGGGTGCCGGTGTTCGTGTATCACGCGTTGTCCGAGAAGTACCCGTTCGCATCGGACCGGCACCACACGTTCATTCTCGAAGGCGCGCGGGACGTCGAGGCGGAGTGCGCCGCGCGGGGCGTGGGCTACGCCTTCCACCTTGAACGGCCGGGTCATCGCGGGCCGGCCCTGCGTACGCTGGCCGCACGCGCGGCGCTCGTGGTGACCGAGACGCTGCCGGTGGCGCCGCTCGACTGGCTGACCGATTCGTTGGCCGAGGCCGTGTCCTGCGCGGTATGGAGCGTGGACACGGCGTGCGTGGTCCCGATGCCGCTGGTCGGACAGGCGCACACGCGGGCGTTCGCGTTTCGCGATGCCACCGCCGGGCTACGCGCTGCGCGCGTTCAGGCCGAATGGACCGACGTCGTCCCGTCCACACCGCCGTTCGTGCCGGACCACCTCCCGTTCGAACCAGTGCGACTCGCCGACGCCGACATCCCGGCGCTGGTGGCACTCTGCGAGATCGACCACGGCGTGGCATCGGTACCGCACACCGCAGGTGGCACAGTGGCCGGCTATGCGCGGTGGCGTGCGTTCGTAAGCACGGGCCGACTCGACCGCTATGCGGCCAAGCGCAACGACGCGACGATCGACGGGGTCAGCGGGATGTCGGCGTATTTTCACTACGGCATGGTGTCCACGTTCCGCATCGTGCGGGAGTGCGTGGCGCGCGGCGGTGACGGACCGGAGAAGTATCTCGACGAGCTGCTGGTGTGGCGCGAGCTGGCGTATGCCTTCTGCTACTGGCACGATGCTCCCGAGACGCTCGAGGCGATTCCGGCGTGGGCACGGGATACGCTTGCCCGGCACGAGTCGGATACGCGCACACAGTACTCGTGGGAGACGCTCGCACGCGGTGGCACCGGCGATGCGCTCTGGGACACCGCGCAGCAGTCGCTGCGTGTGCACGGCGAGTTGCACAACAACGTGCGTATGACGTGGGGGAAGGCGATTCCGATGTGGTCGCCCGATGCCACTGAGTCACTGGAGCGACTGATCGACCTGAACCATCGGTATGCGCTCGATGGGCGTGACCCCGCGTCGTACGGCGGCCTGCTCTGGTGCCTGGGGCAGTTCGATCGACCGTTCGCGCCTGAGGTCGCGGTGCTGGGCACGGTTCGGCCACGACGGAGCGACGAGCACCGGCAGCGCATGAACTTCCCCGCCTACCGGGCGCATGTGGGTCGCTCAGCCGGCCGGTCGCCGCGGGTGACGGTGATTGGGGCGGGCATCTCCGGGCTCGCGTGCGCGCGCACGCTGCACGACCATGGTCTCGCCGTGAGCGTCCTCGACAAAAGCCGCGGCGTGGGCGGACGCATGAGCACCCGCCGCGAAGGCCACTGGCAGTTCGACCACGGCGCGACCTCGATTCGCCTCGATGATCCGCGCGTCGCGCGTTTCGCGGAGTCGTGGCAGCAGGACGGGGTTCTGTATCCCATCGCCGACGGTGAGTTCGTGGGCATGGGCGGCATGAACGCGCTGCCCAAGCACCTGGCGAGGGACCTGACCGTCAAGACCGGCGTGCACGTGGCCTCAGTGGCCCGTGCTGGCGCAGGATGGTCCGTGGTGGACCGCGATGGCGTGTCTACGAACACGGACATCGTGCTGCTGGCCACGCCCGCCCCTCAAGCGGCGGCACTGTTGCGCACGATCGCGGAACCGGTGGCGTTCGAGCCGTTGCTCGCAGGCGTCAGCATGCTTCCCTGCTGGAGCAGCATGATCGTGTTCGACGGGCCACCGCCGACGCGGGTGAGCGAATCCCTGATGAGCGGCGCGCTGCGCACGGACGATCCGCTATTACATCGGGCGTGGCGGCAGTCCGCGCGCGTGGGCCGGTCACCCGATGAGGCGTGGGTGGTACACAGCGACGGGGCATGGAGCGCCGAGCATGTAGAGGAGGACCCGGCGGTCATCGCGACGCGGGTCGCCGAGGCGCTGCGGTTGCAGCTGCAGATAGCCGGCGACGTCGTGCATGCGGTCGCGCATCGTTGGCGTTACGCCCGCGTGCAGACGGGGCTCGACGACACGTGTGTGTTCGACAGGTCGCGCGGGATTGGCGCGTGCGGCGACTGGGGAGCGGCCGGTGCCACGCGACGCTCGCACCTGTCGGTGGAGCGCGCGTGGCTGAGTGGTGTCGCGCTGGCGGGGCGGGTACTGAGCCGCGCTACTTCGTAATCCCGTCGGGTGCCTTGAACAGCGACGGATCTGGGGGCGTGAACGACACCTCGGCGGTGGTGAGAATCACGTCGCCCTGCGGCGTGACCTGCACGACCTTGGTCGCGATCTGCTTGCCGTCGAACGCCTTGTAATCGCGGAACATCGACTTCTGCTCACCCATGGGCGTCTTCGTGACGGCGCCACGGCGTAGACCGGTGGCGACCTCGAAATACTCGGTGCGCTCTTCGCCCGCTTTGGACGTGATCGAGAGCTTGTAGCATTCCACGCCATCGAACGTTTCCTTGGCATCCACCGATGCCTTCGCGAAACGGCTGACATCGAGGAACGCCGCGCCGACCTGCATCGATTCACCGATGGACTTCTCCTGGTCGGCCGGCATGCGCTGGGCCTGGCCCATGGGCTGGACGGCCCAGCCAACCGTGCCGTCGAATCCCTGATCGACCTTGGCCATGCCGAGGTCGATGATCATGCGCATCTTGTTGGGCGCGCCGCTGTGCCGCTCGTAGGTCCCCGAGATGCCGGCGAAGGTAATTTCGGCGGTGCCCTTGTCGCTTCGCCCTTGCACCTTCGACCATGCGTCGCGACCACCGACCGCCGTGGCGAACTTGTCGAAGACCTGCTGAACGGTGGGCAGCTGCGCCTCGGCCCGCGAGGATAGCGCGCTGAGCACCAGTGCCGCCACGCCGACGTGTCGTACGAATCGCATCGAAGCTCCGAGAAAGAGGGTCAGCTCCCGGATACGCTCTGGCCGGGGAAAAGTTTCGGAATGCGGAGCCGGTCAGACCGGCATGACACCCCGAAACGGCGCATCGGCTCCGGCGCGCAATGCGGCAATCCGCTCCTCGGCGAATGCGACCAGTTCCGCCATGGTGTCTGCATCGAACACCAGCTTCACGCCGGCGGCGGCATAAAGCTCCGGCAGTGGACGCGTTCCACCGAGCGCGAGGAAGCGCTTGTATGCGGCTACGGCATCGCCAGCGTCGGCGACCGCATTCCGGAGCACTTGCAGTGCGCCCAGCTGCGCCAGCCCGTACTCGATGTAGTAGAACGGCAGCTCGAAGATGTGCAACTGGCGATACCAGCGGCCGACGCGTTCGCGCTCGAGCCCCGTCCAGTCGACGCCCGATTCGAATTCCTTTCGGAGTTCGAGCCACTTGGCGTCGCGCGCATCGCGGTCGGCGCCGGCGGGATCGGTGTAGATCCAGGCTTGAAACGCATCGACGCTGGCGATGTGTACGAGGCTCCCCAACACATCCTCGAGATGTTCGAGCCACGCGACGCGCGCTTGGTCAGGCGTATAGTAGCCGTCAGGCGCCACGAAATACGGCATGGCGAGGAGCTCCATGCTCATCGACGCCAGCTCGGCGGCTTCGTGTCCAGTGCGCCGCTGCCAGGTGAAGGGCAGCGCGTGCGTGGCGAAGTCGTGAAAGCAATGTCCCGCTTCATGCACGAGCGTCTGCACGTCGTCGGGCACGCCGACGGCATTCATGAAAATGAAGGGACGTCCGCGGAACGACAGATCGGTGCAGTACCCCCCCGGCGCCTTGCCCGGCCGGCTTTCGAGATCGAGCAGCTGCTCGTCGGCCATGATGCGGAACTGCGCACCCAACTCGGGGTCGACGCGCTGAAATATCTTCTTGGCGCGATCGATGAACGTCTCGACATCGGCAAACGGCTTGAGCGGCTCGTCGGCGTTCAAGTCGACGGTAACATCCCAGGGACGCAGCACATCGAC
>CAIUOO010000184.1 GCA_903900795.1 uncultured Gemmatimonadota bacterium
CCGATACGGAGCCGCTCCATTCGATCGCGCAGCTTGCCGAGGAGCTGGTCGGCCACGCCTTCCTGCACCAGCAGACGCGAGCCGGCGCTGCACACCTGTCCCTGGTTGAACCAGATCGCATCGACGACGCCCTCGACGACGCTATCGAGATCGGCGTCTTCGAACACAATGAACGGGCTCTTGCCGCCGAGTTCGAGCGAGAGCCCCTTGCCCGAGCCGGCGGTCGCCACGCGAATGCTGCGACCAACGTCGGTGCTGCCGGTGAAGGCGATCTTGTCGACATCGGGGTGCTCGACGATCGCCGCCCCCGTGCGTCCGTCGCCGGTGACGAGATTGAACACGCCCGGCGGCAGGCCGATGTCATGCATCAGCTCCGCGAAGCGCAGCGCCGTGAGCGGCGTGAACTCGGCGGGTTTGAGCACGACGGTGTTTCCGGCGGCGAGGGCGGGCGCGACCTTCCATGCCAGCATGAGCAGTGGAAAATTCCATGGGATCACCTGCCCCACCACGCCGTACGCGTGGCTGTTCGGGAACTCGGCCGAGAGCAGCTGCGCCCACCCCGCGTGATACGAGAAGTGGCGCGCCACCAGCGGAATGTCGATGTCGCGTGTTTCGCGAATCGGCTTGCCGTTGTCGAGCGCTTCGAGGACAGCGAAGTGGCGGGCGTGCTTCTGAATGCCACGAGCAATCGCGTAGAGCCAACGGGCGCGGGCATGATCGTCGAGCGCCTGCCAGCCGGGCAATGCCGCGCGCGCGGCAGCCACGGCGGCATCGACGTCCTGCGCACTCCCCTGGGCGACACGGGCCAGCACGGTACCCGTGGCCGGGTCGTTCACGTTGAACGAGTGCGCGGCCGACGGCGTCGTGAACGCACCGCCGATGTAGTGCCCGAACACGCTGCCGTGCGCGGCCAACCACGCACGAACCACGGCGTCCCCTTCCGGAGCCGGCCCGTAACTCATCGTCTCGAAAATCTCGCGGACGGTGCCGCCCGTCGGTGTATGCGTCGTGGCCATGCGGATCACACCATGGGTTGGCGATGAGCCGCGGCGTAGCGACCCGTCACGAAATGTTCGAGCTGGCGCTCGACGTCGGTGAGCAGGCCGCTCGCGCCGAACCGAAACAGATGCGGACGAAGCCAGCGATCGCCGAGTTCCTCTTTCATGAGGATCAGCCAGTCGAGGGCCTGTTTCGCCGTTCGGATACCGCCAGCGGGCTTGAACCCGACCTCGAATCCCGTGCGCGAGCCGTAGTCGCGGATCATGCGCGTCATCACCAGTCCCACGGGGAGCGTGGCGTTGGACGATTCCTTGCCCGTGCTGGTCTTGATGAAGTCGGCGCCAGCCATCATGGCGACCTGACTCGCGCGCGCGACGTTGGTGAGCGTGGCGAGTTCACCGACGCCCAGGATCGTCTTGAGATGCGCCTCGCCACAGGCCTCGCGAAAAGCGCGGACTTCGTCGTACAGCGCCTGCCAGTTTCCGGTGAGGACGTGCGCGCGCGTGATCACGATGTCGATTTCCGTGGCGCCCGCGGCAACCGAGGCATGGATTTCAGCGACGCGCTGTTCGAACGGGGATAAGCCAGCGGGGAAGCCGGTGGAGACGGCGGCGACGGGCACGCCCGACCCCTGCAATGCCTCGACGGCGGTGGCGACGTACTGGTGATAGACGCACACCGCCCCGACCGTGATGCCGAGGTCGCGGACACCGAGGGCCTCCAGGAGGTCATGGCGTACCGGATGACGCGCCTTTGCACAGAGCCGCCGTACGTTGCCCGGGGTGTCGTCACCGGCCAGCGTGGTGAGGTCCATGCACGTGATGGCGCGCAACAGCCACGCCGCCTGCCACTCCTTCTTCACGGTGCGTCGGCCGCCGAGGGAGGCCACGCGCCGTTCCACCGCGCTGCGATTCACCTTGGTGGCGCGCACCAACGCGAGATCGAGGGCGGTGCCAGGATTCCGGGCCGGCGGCGTATCGGGGCTCAGTCCCGTGGGCCAGCGAACGCCGTCGGGCATATCGCCGTCCGGCGCATCGGCGAGGGGGGAACGGAGCGGTCGCGGAGCGTGCAAACGAGTAACGGTCATGGGATTACCAATCTAGGTGACGGCGGGATCCGGCGCTCGATACGCGTTGTGGCGAACGTCGCGCTCAAGGGCCGGCCCCCTTGGCCCGATTGCGGCGATCGCGAACTCCGCGTCCGCAGGCACGAACATCGTCGATTCGCCAATTGGTGCGAACCGACGACGTTCGTGCGTCGTTGCACTAGGGTATAACCCGCGCCCCCGCGGCATCACTTTTCCCTGGTCATGGCGAACACACCGACTTTGAGCACGTTAGCTGGCAAGACCGTGGTGGTGACCGGCGCCAGTGATGGCATCGGCAAGGCCGCGGTGCGCGCCTACGTCGCCGCCGGCGCATCGGTGGTCATGATTGGGCGCAACGAGGCAAAGACGGCGGCCGCGGCGCAGGCGATCCTGCGCGACGCGGGCCCGACTACGGGCACCGAGGGCCGAGGTCGGGCCGTCACGTGGGAAATCGCCGACCTGTCGCGTCAACAGGACGTGCATGACGTGGCCGACCGACTGCTGGCGCGCCTCCCACGAATCGACGTGTTGGCGAACAACGCCGGCGCGATGTTTCTGGACCGCGACGTCACGCCGGAGGGGTTCGAGCGCACCTTTGCCCTGAACCATCTGAGCTACTTCACGTTGACGCTGCGACTGCTGGCCCCGCTGGTGGCGGCCGCGCAGCCGGGCGCGCCGTCGCGCGTGCTGAACGTGTCGAGTCGGGCGCATGCCAACGCGCGACCGGCGCTGGACGATTTGCAACTGGAGCGCCAGTTCGGCGGATGGAAGCAGTACGCCAACTCAAAGCTGTACAACATCTGGTTCACGCGCGCCCTCGCGCGTCGTCTCGATGCGGCGCGCGTGGCGACGCAGGCGCTGCACCCTGGGGTGGTGAGCACGCGCTTCGCGACCAACAACGGGCTGATGGGGCAACTGCTCAGACGGGTCATGGACGTGGTGTCCGTGACGCCGGCGCAGGGGGCCGACACGCTGGTATGGCTTTCGTCGGCGCCGGAGGCGCTCGAGGGGTCAGGTGACTACTGGCGACAGCGCCGCCGCGTCACGCCATCGGGCACGGCGCGCGACGATGCACGGGCTGAAGCCCTGTGGACGACGACGTCACGCCTGACCGGCCTCGATGCCGACCGGCTCATCCGCGACGCGATGACTCATGCCGTGGCGTGATCTCCCGCGGCTCGGCGCCATTCTGTGGCGTCTGGTGCCGCTCGTGCTGTCGTTCATACGGGACCGCCGTCGCTGGATTCGCTGGGGCGGCCCCGCGGCGCGCACGCCCGCGTTCCACGAGCGCCGTGCTCGGCGCATGGTGCACGACCTCGCCGTGCTCGGTCCGGCATTCGTGAAGCTCGCGCAAATTTTTGCGACCCGAGCCGATCTGGTACCGGAGCCCTATCTCGCCGCCCTTGGTACCTTGACCGACCGCGTGCCGCCGGTGCCATGGGCGCAGATCCGTTCGGCACTGCAACGGGCGTGGCACGTCGATCCCGACCGCATCGTCGACCGACTCGACCCGGTGCCGCTGGCTGCGGGATCACTGGGGCAAGTGCACCGCGCCCGCTATCAGGGGCGCGACGTGGTGGTGAAGGTGCTCCGTCCGAATGTGGAAGCAGTCGTGGTCCGCGACGTCCGACTGGCGCGCGCGATCGTGAACGCGGTGTACGCGCGATTCCCGCATCATCATGTGCTGGGCTTCCGCGTCGTGCTCGACGAGTTCGATCGGCACGTGCGCGAGGAAATGGACTTCGAGCGCGAGGCGATGCAGTGCATGCGGATGCGCGAGCGGTTCGCCGACGAGCCGCGCCTGCGCATCCCACAGGTGGAGACCGCGCTCACCCGACGCGACGTGCTGGTGCTCGAGTTCATGGAGGGCACGCGCATCGATGCCCTCGATGCCCAGATCGCGCGGGGGCTGGTGTCACCCAAAGCCCTCGTGGAAACGCTGATCGAGAGCTACGCCCGCATGATGCTGCGCGATGGCGTGTTTCACGCCGATCCACACCCGGGCAACCTATTGGTCGACGCCAAGGGACGCATCGTGCTCCTGGACTTCGGCATGGTGATCGATGTCGACGTGCCGGTGCGCAAGGCGCTGTTCGACACGATTATCGCGGCCATCAAGCGGGATCCCGACGCCACCACCGACGGCTTTTTTGCCCTGGGCATGGTGGCGCCGGGAACCACGCGCGAATCGATGCGGGAGCTGGTGCGCGTGCTGCTGGACATCGCGTATCAGGACGGTGCGATGGAGGAGCGTGCGCGCGCCATCGCCGACCGTGTGATGCGGGAGCTGTTCAACTGGCCCATCGTGCTGCCCGGCGAGTTGGTGTACTTCGCCCGTACGGCGGCCCTGATCGAGGGCGTGGGCGCGCGATACGACCGCCACTTCAACAGCATCAAGGTGGCATCACCGGTGGTGCTGAAGCTCCGTCGCGAGATCCTGGCCGTGCTGCTGGGGGACGAGGGGACCCGCGAGCCCATTATCACGTTCGCCGCCACGCTCGGCGCGCTGGCGGGCGGCGCCACGGCGGTGATCAGCCGGGCGTGGCGCCGGTTGCAGCGGTAACGGGCTTCGCGCTACCCAACCGGCGGATCTAGAAGATCCACTCGCGGAACAGGTCGAAGCCGAACTGCAGCCGCGGGAAGCCGTTCGTGCCAAGCTGGGTACACGGCGCCGAACCGGGGTCCATGCCCACCTGCCCGGAGAGAGTCCGCGTAATGCGATACTCGGCGGACAGGCCAATCCAGAGCGAGGAACGCACGGAGGCGGCACTGCCGCGACACACACCGGTATTGGCGCGCAGGAACGTACGCTCGCCAAGCTGCTTCCCCGCACTGATGCTCAGATTGTCGAGTAGCGACAGGGCCGAGAGATCCTGCTGCGACTGACCGCCGGCCGTCGTCACCTGGATCGTGTTGATCCCGGGGAAGAAGCGTTGCAGGGCACCTTCCACGGCACCTCCGAGCGACGGCAAGAGCACGCCGGTGACCGCCCGCACGGTACTCTGGCCTGCCCCATCGAGCGCGAATGTCGGCGCCCCGAAGATCAGCAGCGAAATGATTTCCGATTCAGGCGCGCTGGCATAGAGGGGGTCGGAACTCGAGAGCGTGAGCACCGGCACGTCGTAGGTGCCACCGATGTGCACCCGCACCGGAATCGCGCTGCCACCAGCGACGCGGACGGTGTTCGTGGCGCTGATGTCGAGGGTGGGCGCAATGGCGCTGCTCCCGAAAAAGCGCACCCGTCCCGAGTCCACGGTGAAGCTACGATTGACGACGCCCAGGTCGAGCCGGTACTGACCGCGGTTGGCACTGAGCTCGCCCTCGAGCGCGAGCCGATCGCCACTCATGGCAATCGACAGCCCGCCAGCGATCTTCACTCGCGACTCCGGTGTCTGCACCCACACCTCATTTCCCAAATCGACGCGGGCGTTCTCGACGTTCAGGACGGAGCCGAGTGAGGCCAACGACTGCGCCGCCGTTTCGGCCACCGGCACTTCTTCAGCGCCAAGTAACTCTCGTGCGGCCTGTGAGGAGAGGTCGAGCGCGGTGCGTGCCCCGAGCGGATCGAACACGAGGTTCGCGCGCGGGATGAAAATGGCGCCGCCAAGCATGGGTCGTTTGAGCGGTCCGACCACGGTGACGTTTCCGCTGAGGTCGAGGTCTGTGCCATCGCGTTGCCGCGACAGCATCGCGTTGTTGGCCGAGACCTTGAGCGCCACCGTTGACGGTTCACCGGGGTGGAAATGCAGGGCGCCCGATGCACCGATCGTGTCACGCGCCGTGCCGCTGCGGATACGCAACGTTTCCAGGATGAGGGAGTCTTCGGCGGCGCGCAGGACCACGTGACCGTCCGCGGGCTCGATATTGAGATCGCGAAAGAAGGCACCAACCCCGTCGGCCGTCATCGAGCCGCGGGCAACGGGACGATCCATATTGCCGCTCAACGCCAACTGCCCGGAGACCCGTCCACGGAGTCGTTGCACGCCGTCGATCGTGAGCGGCAACCCATCAAGTCGCAACGAGTCGGCCGAGATCTGAGCATCGACCTGATCC
>CAIUOO010000185.1 GCA_903900795.1 uncultured Gemmatimonadota bacterium
CAGAGTGACCTCCGCACGGGCCTGCCCAGGCAGATGGTCGAGATTCACGAGCCGATGCGCTTGTTGCTGATCGTCGATGCGTCACCGGAGTCGTTGTTGACGGTGGCGTCGCGTCAGGCCGAGGTGGCTGAGCTGGTGACGAAGCAGTGGATTCAGCTGGTCGCGGTGCATCCGGACACCGGGGCGATGTCGCTCTTTCAGGACGGCGGGTTCGTGCCGTACCACCCCCAGCCGATGCTGCTGCCCGTGGTCGAGCGCTCCCCCGACTGGCATATGCAGAGCCGCGCGCACCTGCCGCCGGCTCTGGTTCGCAGTGCCTTGCCGCTCTCGGCGGTCGGTCCCCGTCTTCACCACCCGGTATGACCGACTCCGTGTTGGTCGTTCGCATCGCGTTGGCGCTCGCGATTCTAGCCCCATTGGTGAGTGTGCTGCTGATCGGGATGCGCGTGCTGCTCTGGAGACGCACGACGTCGGAGCAATTCGTAACGGCGGTGGTGCACAGTGGACTCCTCGTGTCAGTCGGCGCCGGCGTGGTGGTACTGGCGGGCTACCTGGGGATGATCGGTGCGCCGGTCACCGGCGACATCGAATTCGGGGACTGGCTCCGCCTCCGCGACTTTCGGATACCGGCCGCGTTGCTCGTCGACCGCATCTCCATCACGATCGCGCTCTTCGCCTCGGTACTCACCGCCCTCGTGGCGCGCTTCTCGCGCACGTACCTGCACAAAGAGCCGGGCTTCACGCGATTCTTCACGCTGCTGGGGCTCTTTGCGACCGGCACGCAGCTCGTGGCGCTGGCTGGCGCGTTGGAGCTGTTCTTCGCCGGTTGGGAGCTGATCGGCATCTCGTCGGCGTTTTTCATCGGCTTCTTCCACGAGCGCGACGAACCCGTGCGCTCGTCGGTGCGCGCGTTCGCCACGTATCGATTCTCCGACGCCGGCCTGTTGATCGCGACGGTGATGACGTTCGATGCCCTCGGTTCGGCGCGATTCTCCGCGCTCGGTGGTGCGGCCTCGTTGCCGGCGATGCAGTCCACGGCGATCGCGCTGCTCTTCCTGCTGTCGGCGATGGGCAAGTCGGCGCAATTGCCCTTCTCCGGCTGGCTGCCGCGCGCGATGGAAGGGCCGACCCCGTCGAGTGCGCTGTTCTACGGCGCCGTCTCGATTCATGCCGGCCTGTTTCTGTTGCTGCGCGTCTGGCCGATGCTTGAAGTATCAATGCTCGCCCGCACGATGGCGGTGATCGTCGGTCTCGCCACCGCGGTGTACGCGGCGGCGGTCGTGCGCGTCCACACCGACGCGAAAGGCGCGCTCGCGCACGCGACCCTGGCACAAGTCGGCTTGATCCTGGCCGAAATCGGCATGGGGTGGACGACGCTGGCGCTCGCGCATCTGGTGTGCCACGCGTTTCTGCGCCTCGGGCAGTATCTCAAGGCGCCGAACATGATTCACGACAGCCATCGCCTCGGACACGCGCACCGCGCGCCGAGTCGGCTCGAGCGGTGGTCGCCCAAGGTGGCAGCGCGCGTGTATGCAGCGTCGCTGCATCGACTGCGGCTCGATGATCTCATCGACGCGATGTTGGCGCCGATGCTGGACGTGGCCCGACTGCTGGACCGCGTCGATCAGCGCGTTCGGCGCGCTCTCTCCATCGAGTCGGGCTCCGATTCATGACGCCATTCTCCGCACCATGGGAGGCACTGCTTTTCTGCATCGTGCTGTTGGCGGCGCCCGTGCTTGCGCAGCCCGGACGCCGACCGCTGTGGCCACTCGTCGTCCTCATCTTCACACAGGCGATTGCGTTCTTCTCCGGGAGTGGCGCGATCGCCTACGCGGCCGTGGCCGGCAGTGCGCTGGTGCATGCGGCGGGGGTGTGGCGACTCACGCGCACCGGGGCGCTGATGCTGTTCACCAGCGCCGGCATCACGGCGGCCGCCGCGGTCAGTATCCATCTCGGCCATCTCACCGTGGCCTTGGTGCTGTCGTGCATCGCGATCGCCATGCGCACGGGCGTCATGCCACTGCATGTCGGTGTGGCGCAGCTGTGTGATCGGGCGCCCGTGATCCAGACGCAACAGCTCGCCTCGGCGATTGCGCTCGTCTTCATTCACCTACGCTTCGTGGATCACCACGCCGCCGCGATGACACTCGCGCCGTGGCTCATCCGGGGCGGGGCAATCGCCGCCATCGTGGCGGCGCTGATCACGCTCGTCCAGAAGGACCTGCGCGGCTTCTATCGCGGCACGACCGCCATGCATGGCGGCATGGTGCTCGCCGCCATCGGCACGGCAAGCTACGGAAGCTTCGCGGCCGCCTTGCTGGTGATGGTCACCATGGGCCTCGCGCTCGGCGGTATCGGCATCATGACGAACGCGCTCGAATCGCGGGTGGGAGCAGTCTCGTTCAGCGGCCCGGGCGGGCGCGTAGTGGCGTTCCCCGTGCTGGCCGCGGCCTTCGCGTTGTTCGGCGGCGCCGGCGTGGGCCTGCCGGGCATGGCGGGCTTCGTAGCCGACGATCTGCTGCTGCACAACCTGTGGATGGAGAGTCCGGCCAGCACGGTGGCGATCATCCTTGCCAGTGCCTTCCTCGCCGTCGCCACGCTCACCGGCTACTCGAAGACCTTCCTCGGACGCGGCGTGCCGTCGGTTGCGCCCGACCTGCTCACGCGCGAACGCCTGGTCGCCGCCACGCTCCTCGTACTCCTGCTGGTGCTCGGCTTCATGCCGGGCGTGTTGCTCACGCCGGCCGACGCCTTCCTGAGTGTGACGCCGCCGGCCTAGGCTAGGCGGTCGCGTGCAACGACAGGAACCTGAGCAGCCGCGCATTGACCGACGCGGCCGCGTCATGCTGCACCCAGTGTCGCGCCCACGGCTCCTCGTGCCGCTCGAGCTTCGGCACCCACGCCTCCGTTCCTTCGGCCAGGGCCGGCAGCAGAAAGCGGTCGCGCAGGCCCCAGATGAGCAACGTCGGGCACTCGATCGTGACCGGTCGCTTTGACGGCATGCGAAACAGCGCGCGATAGTAGTTGATCGCCGCCGTCATCGCGCCCGGCGCCGTGAACGCCTCGAGATACGCGGCCAACTCTGCATCGGTGTGCGCCGGTCCGCCGCGCCGGAGCACGCGGCGCAGCAGCCACCGGTTGCCCAGCGCGAGCATCGCCTCGGGCAGCCACGGCAGCTGAAAGAAGCCGATGTACCACGAGCGCCGCTTCTGCGCCCAATTGCGCGCGAGTTCACGACGAAAGGCACGCGGATGCGGCGCATTCATGATCACCAGCGACGACACGACCTCGGGGTGATGCATGGCGATATGCCACGCCACGAGTCCGCCCCAATCATGGCCGACCACAGTGGCCCGCTCGGCGCCCAATGCCTGAATGAGCGCCGCCACGTCGGCCGCCAGCGTGTCGATGCCGTACGCCTCGACGCCCAGCGGACGCTCACTGTCGTTGTAGCCGCGCAAATCGGGCGCCACCGCGCGATATCCGGCCGCCGCGAGCGCGGGGATCTGGTCGCGCCAGCTGTACCAGAAATCGGGGAACCCGTGCAGCAGAACGACCAGCGGCCCGCTCCCCTGCTCCACGTAGTGCAGCCGCACGCCGTTGGCCTGCGCATATCCATGCGTCATGGCTGCATACTCATCAACGCCCACGCGAGAACACGCTGCCGTGCGCCTTGGCGGGGCCGGTGGCGCCATGCGGCCAGCTGGCCCGATCGAAGCGCACGCCGGGCTTCGCCGCGCCCCGCTCGCGGAACGTCGAGTCGATCGCGAGCGCACCGGTGGAGGCATTCATCGTGATCACGTGCAGTTGCGCATCCCCATCGTTCACGACGGCGGACGTCGATCACGGCCAGAAAGTCGGAGCTGAGCGTATCGGCATCGCCCGCCAGCAGGGGCCCACATGGTGCACGACGCATGCCCGGCTCCGCAAAGTTTGCCCGCTGGGCGAGTGGACGATTCCCCTCCCCACCGGTAAGCTCTCCCCTATGACCTCCTCCGCAAGACCCGTCTGCCTCATAACCGGTGCGGCCACCGGTATCGGCGCCGCCTGCGCCCGCACCTTCGCCCGCCACGGCTGGGACGTCGGCATCTGCTCGCTCGACGACGACACCCGCCCCGCCGCCGACGCCGTGGCCGCCGAATGCGCCGCGCTCGGCGCGCGGGCCGAGGTGGTGCTGCTAAACGTCACCAGCGACGACAGCTGCCGTGCGGCCGCCTTGACTATGCGCGAACATTTCGGACGCACCGATGCGCTGGTGAACTGCGCCGGCACCACACGCTTCATTCCGCACGCCGATCTCGAGGCGTTGCCCGACAGCGAGTTCGCGCGCACCTACGACGTGAATCTCACCGGCACGTTTCGCATGATCCGCGCCTGTCGCGATCTGCTGCGCGAGTCGGGACGCGGGGCGGTCGTGAATCTCTCCAGCATCGCCGGCACGGCAGGGCTGGGGTCGAGCGTGGCCTATGCCGCGTCGAAGGGTGCGGTGAGCACCCTCACACTCTCGCTGGCCCGCGCCCTCGCGCCGGACATCCGCGTGAATGCAATCGCCCCCGGTTATGTGAGCGGTGGATTGCCCAGTCGCGTGCTCGGCGGCGACCAACTGAAAGCGGTGGAAGAGAAGTATCTGGTCACGCAGGCGCTGCCGCGGCTGCTGCAGGTGGACGAGGTGGCGGGGCTGGCGTACTTCCTCGTGGCTGGCGCCCCCGGTATCACCGGCGAAGTGATTCGCATGGACAACGGGTTGCACCTTTATGCCTGAGTCCACGGGCACCGCGATGTCACCGCGCATCGGATTCATCGGCACGGGGCTCATTGGCACGCCAATGGTGCAGCGCTTGCTCGAGTGCGGGCTGTCGGTAACGGTGTGGAACCGTACGCCCGACAAAGCCACCCCACTCGTGCTCGACGGCGCGACGTTGGCCGAGTCGCCGCGCGCGCTGGCCGAGTCGTGCGACATCGTGTGCTTGTGCCTCACGAACACGACGGCAGTTCACGACGTGGTGTTCGGCGTGCAGGGCATCGACGCCGTGCTGCGCGTGGGTCAACTGCTCATCGATCTGTCGAGTATCGCTCCCGACGCCACGCGCGAGATGGCAGAGCGGTTGGCGAGCGCGTGCGGCGCGCGATGGATCGACGCCCCGGTGTCCGGTGGCTTGCCACTGGCGCGCGCCGGTCGGCTCATCGTATTTGCCGGTGGCGACGCCCACGATATCGCGCGCGCGGCGCCGGTGTTCGACGCGCTGTCGCAGCGTGTGACGCACATGGGCGGACACGGCGCCGGTCAGCTGGCGAAGAGCTGCAATCAGATGATCGTGGCGTGCAATCTGGTGACGATCGCCGAGATGCTGGCGTTCGCGAGGACGTCTGGCATCGATGCCACGCAGCTGCCGGGCGCATTGGCCGGTGGCTTTGCCGACTCGCTGCCGCTGCAGATTTTCGGACCGCGCATGGCGGCAGGCGTCGACACCCCGCGGATCGGCGGACTGGGCACCTTCCGCAAGGATATCGATCAAGTGGTGCGTCTGGCCGGCGAGTGCGGGGCGTATGCGCCAATGGCAACGCGCGCCGCCGAGCTGTTGTTGGAAGCGAGCCAAACGGAGAGCATCGGGGCCGACCCGGATGTGTCGCGCATCATCGCCCTCTTCCTCGATCGGGCCACGACCAGCGACGCCTCAGGGACGCCGTGATGCGCACATCGTGATCCGTTCATGACGAAGCGCTTCCGCTCGGCCAACATCCACGAGGGGATGCTGCGCGCGCCCACGCGCGCGTTTCTGCACGCCCTCGGGCAGGACGACGACGAGATCGCGCGTCCGCACATCGGTGTGTTTCACACGGGCGGTGAGATGAGCCCGTGCAACATGCTGCTGCGCGAGCAGGCGCTGCACGCGAAAACGGGGATTTACGCGGCGGGCGGCATGCCGCACGAATGTCCGGTGGCGTCGGTGTCGGATGGCTTGTCGATTGCGCACAGTGGAATGCGTTTCTCGTTGGTCTCGCGCGAAATCATCGCCGACAGCGTGGAAGCGTCCACGCGCGGGCATCAGTGGGACGGCATTTTTGCCATCGGCGGCTGCGATAAGAATCTGCCCGGCCTCATGATGGGGATCGTGCGCTGCAACGTGCCCGGCGTGTTCGTGCACGGCGGCGCCGCGCTGCCGGGGCATTTCCGCGGACGCGACACGAACATCGGCGAAACGTACGAGATGATCGGCAAGGTGCTCGCCGACGAGGCGACAGAGGCCGATCTGCACGAGATCACGCATGCGTGCCTACCCACTGCGGGATCGTGCGCCGGGCAGTTCACGGCGAATACGATGGGCATGGTGTCGGAAGCACTGGGGCTCGCGCCCATCGGCTCGAGCATGATCCCGGCGGTGTACAGCGAACGTGCGCCTCTTATGCGACGCGCCGGCGTAGCGCTCATGCGGGCGGTGATGGGTGATGCTCCGCTGCCGCGGGACATCGTGACGCGCGCCGCGCTCGAGAATGCCTGCGCCGTGGTGTCGGCCACCGGTGGTTCCACCAACGCCGCGTTGCATCTGCCGGCCATTGCGCACGAAGCCGGCATCCGCTTTCACCTCGACGACATCGCAGCGGTGTTTGCCCGCACGCCGCTGATTGCCGACCTGCAACCGGGCGGCCGCTTCCTGGCGCGCGACCTCTACCACGTGGGGGGCGCCGGCGTGGTCTTGCGCGCGCTGCTCGAGGCGGGCGCGCTGCACGGCGACTGCCTCACGTACACCGGGCGTACGCTGGCGCAGGAACTCGAGAGTGCGGCGCTCCCCGACGGAGAGGTGGTGCGCACGGTGGCGAACGCCCGGTCAGCCGATGGTGGCGTGACGATGCTCACCGGCAATCTCTGCCCCGACGGCGCGCTGCTGAAAACGGCGGGACTGGCCACGCTGGTGCACCGCGGCCCGGCGCGGGTGTTCGAATCGGAGGAGCAGGCGCAAGCGGCGGTGCGCGACCGGCGCTATGAGCGCGGCGACGTGATCGTGATCCGCAACGAAGGCCCGCGGGGCGGACCGGGGATGCGCGAAATGCTGGGCATCACCGCGTTGATTTACGGGCAGGGGATGGGCGCCGACGTGGCGCTGCTGACCGACGGCCGCTTCAGCGGCGCTACCCGTGGCCTGTGCATAGGCCATGCGGGGCCGGAATCGGCCGACAGAGGCCCGATCGCCCTGCTCCGCGACGGAGATATCATCGCGATCGACGCGCGCCCCGAGGCGCGTCGTATCGCGGTGGAGCTGAGCGACGAGGAATTGGCGGCGCGATTGGCGGCACTGCCGGAGACGGTGCCGGTGCGACTCGGCGGGGTGCTGGAGAAGTACACCCGCCTGGTGGGCCCGGCGCATCAGGGCGCGGTGACGCATTCAGGCGCGGTGGAGTGGCCCGCAGACCACTAGCTATCGCGGCGCCGCCGGCATGGCGGGCATGCACATCACGAACATCTGGTAGCGCGTCTGCCCCGCCGGCAGCCGGAGCCTCTCGTTCACCCGCGCCTCGGCGTCCGTCCCCAACAACGCTTCGGCGTTGATGTTGAACAGGCAGTCCGCCTGCTCCCAGCGAAAGCGCAGCGATCCCTCGTTCGGGGAATCGCGCGGCTCGGGGGTACGCACCCACTTCGCCGCGCGCAGCAGCTCGTAGAAGCGGACCGCTTCCGGGCCCACGCCCAGCTCCGTGCTGCCGACCGCGGTAATCCGGCATCCGGGAACCCGTTTCTGCGTGCGCCAGTCATCGATCGTGTCGACCTCGACCTCGACGACCATGTGGCGCTCGTCGCGCAAATAGCGCGCCGCGGCCTCACAGTGCGACGTATCAGCAACGAGTGGCGCGACCATCAGCGCCATCAGGGCAGCAATCACCATCGGGTCGATGACCTCCGCACCGCAGCACGCGGTGCTAGAATACGCGGAATCTTGGCCAGCGCGATACAGCGCGGCATGTGCAGCTCCGAAGAGTCTAATACCATGCTGACCGACGGACGTCCCACCCTTGCCCAATTCATCATCGAAGAGCGCCGACGGGCACCGGCGGCCACCGGCGACTTCGATGCGCTGATCACCGACATTGCGCTGGCGTGCAAGGCAATTTCCCAGCGCGTGGCGCTCGGCGTGCTCGCCGAGGACACACCGACGGGGCGCACCCGCAATGTCCACGGCGAGGAGCAACAACCCCTCGATCTGGCCGCCAATGACCTGTTCCTGCGGGCCGCCGAGTGGGGCGGCCATCTCGCCGGAATGGTGTCGGAAGAGCTCGAACTCCCGTATCAGATTCCCCCGCATCTACCGCGTGGCAAGTACCTGCTCCTGTTCGATCCCCTCGACGGCTCGTCGAACATCGATGTGAACATGTCGGTCGGCAGCATCTTCTCGGTGTTGCGCGCGCCGACGCCGGGGGCGCACGCTGAGGTGGCAGATTTCCTGCAGCCCGGCACGGCGCAAGTCTGCGCCGGTTACGCCGTGTACGGACCGAGCACGATGCTCGTCCTCACGTTCGGTCGCGGCACGCATGGGTTCACCCTCGACCCCTACTTGGGCGAGTGGGTGCTGACGCATCCGCACCTGCGCGTCGGTCCGGCCGCGCGCGAGTTTGCCATCAATGCCTCGAACCACCGCTTCTGGGAGCCGGCCGTTCGACGCTACGTCGACGAATGCCTCGCGGGCGCCAGCGGCCCGCGCGGCGTCGACTTCAACATGCGCTGGATCGCGTCGCTGGTGGCCGAAGCGCACCGCATTCTCATGCGCGGCGGCGTGTTCCTGTATCCCCGCGACAGCAAGTCCGCCACGAAGCACGGTCGGTTGCGCATGCTCTACGAAACCAATCCCATCGCGTTCCTCATCGAGCAGGCCGGTGGGATGGCGAGCACCGGCGCGTGTCGCATGATGGATGAACAGCCGGCGGGGTTGCATCAGCGCAGCGGCTTTGTGTTCGGATCCAGTGAAGAGGTGCTGCGTATCGAGCGGTATCACCGGGAGCTGACGTCGGCGTAGATCGGCTGGACTGCGACGGCAACCGCAACCGCACCAGCCAGAACACGGATCACACCGAAAGCACCGAACCAACACGGATAAGACGAAAAGCGCTTTTGGCTTGTCCGTGTTGTGTTCGTGTCATCCGTGGTCTCCGTGTTCTGGCTGTTGCTTTCGCGGAGATGCACGACGACCGGCCCGACGGTCGCGCGCCAGCGTGATGCTCCCCATACTTGTCCGTCATGTCCGGATTCTTCGATCGACTCGCTGCGCTGTTTAGCTCACCTGCCGCCACTGCCGATACGGGCGCGCCGGTGACCGTTCGCACCATGCTGCATGGCGTGCCGGTGGAGGTGATCAATACGCGTGCCGACATCGCCACCACCGACGTGCTCGCACGACTTGACGAGGCACTCGCGCTTATCGCCACGTATCAGCCGTGGCGCTTGTCGCATCTGCAGCGCGACATCCGCAGCATCCGCGTGGAACGCTTTGCCTGCCGCGGCGCCTTCATACCGCAGGACAACGTGATCATCACGGAACTCACATTTCTCGCGCGACGCGATATCAGCGCGGCACCGGTGGCCTCGTCGATTCTGCACGAAGGGGTGCATGCGCGTGTGCACGCGATGGGCGTGTATCGCACGGAAGCCCAACTGCCGCGCGAAGAACGTCTATGCCGGCGGGCCGAGCTGGCGTTCGGGCAGACGTTGCCACCGTCACTCGGCGCACCCGTCGTGGAACGCGCGTTGG
This sequence comes from uncultured Gemmatimonadota bacterium, assembly GCA_903900795.1. Taxonomy (GTDB): domain Bacteria; phylum Gemmatimonadota; class Gemmatimonadetes; order Gemmatimonadales; family Gemmatimonadaceae; genus Gemmatimonas. The sequence goes on from CAIUOO010000185.1 coordinate 9,735, forward strand.
CCAGTCTGTCACTCGACGACCGCGGTGTGGCGCCGATCGTGGATTGGCAGGAAGCGCAGCGTCGGCAGGACGCCGCCGATCGGAATGCCTCGGCGTAGACGCATCGGCGTGACGACCATGTAGGGTAGCACGATACGATGCGTGTCTCTCTCACTGAGCTGCCGTCGCGCGACGACATCCCCGCGCCACGGTCATCTCGACACTTCACATAGAGAGGCACCATGACGCACCACTCCACGCGATGGACGGCGCTGCTCGCGCTCGCCCTCGGGTCACTCACGATGACGTCTCGCGCATCAGCGCAGGTGTCGGTGCTTGCGCGCACCGCGATCGACGACGCCGTGCACGTCACATTCGGTCAGCTGTGCGAAGACCGCTTCGTGATCCGCAACGACGGCACCAAGCCGGTGAATCTCGAGTACGCCGTCGAGAAGGGCACCGAACACACCCAGCTCACGCTGAATGCGCGCGAGCTGGTGGAGCTCGAATCGAAGGCCAAGGAACCGCTGGAACTGTGGATCGGTGGCAAACTCGTGGCCAAGGCCGTGAAGGAAAAGCGCGCCTGTAAAGACGTGCAGGGCAACGCGTCTGTGCTCGTGGCACCGCTCGAGGTGCCCTCCACCGCGAAGGACGACCGCGGCGCCTTCGCGAACACGCGCGGCTACCCGTACTACGACCCGTTCATGTTCGGCGCGGGCTTCGGCTACGGCGGATTCGGCCTGGGTGGCTTCGGCTACCGCCCCTTTTATACAGGCTTCGTCGGCGTGCCGATCATCGTGGGCGGCGGCCCGCGCGGCGGCGGCGGACGCCGCCGGTAGTCGGACCAGGGCCCTGCGCCCACCAGAGGGAACTTCCCGCACCGATTCCGGCTATGTTCTGCAGCCTGTGGCCGGGTTCGGTACGGATTTTCTTTTCAGGAGACGTCTGATGATTCGCGCGCTCGTTGCTGTCGTTGTGCTCGCCACGCTGTCCTTCGCCTCCACCGCACGCGCCGCCACCTTGCAGACGGCCGTCTTTGCCGGCGGCTGCTTCTGGGGCGTCGAAGCCGTGTTCGAACATGTGAAAGGCGTGAAGGCGGTGGTGTCGGGCTACGCCGGCGGCACCGTGGTGAACCCCGACTACGAAACCGTGACCAGCGGTCGCACCGGACACGCCGAAGTCGTGAAGGTCACCTTCGACCCGGCCGTGGTGTCGTACGAAACCCTGCTGGCCGTGTTCTTCACCGTGGCCCACAACCCCACGGAGCTCAATCGTCAGGGGCCCGATGTGGGCACCCAGTACCGTTCGGCGATCTTCTTCACCAACGCCGAGCAGCAAAAGAGCGCCACGACCGTGATCGCGCAGCTCACCCAGGCCAAGGTGTTCCCGCGCCCCATCGTGACGCAGGTGGCGCCGCTGTCCAAGTTCTACGACGCCGAGAAGTACCATCAGAACTACCTGTACAGCCACACGGATCAGCCCTACATCGTGTACAACGACCTCCCCAAGATCGACGCGCTGAAGAAGCAGTATCCAGCGCTCTGGGAGAAAACGCAGGGCAAGTAGGGCGCAGGCGGGTCAGGCGGGGCCAAGCACCTCGGTGAAGAACGGCTCGAGCGCAATCACGAAGGGCGCATCGGCACCAGCGGGTTGCCACTCCACGCGCTCGGCGTGGATACTCGGGCGCTCGTCGCCCGGCAGCCATCGCTCAATCAAGCGCGAGTCGAGGTCCACGATCCAGTACTCGATGTTCGCGCGCTGATAGCGGCCGCGCTTTATGACGCGATCGAAGCGCGCGGTGCTTGGCGACAGAATCTCGATGAACAGCAGCGGGTGGCCGCGCTCCTCGTTGGTGCGCGGGCGACGACCGTCGACCAGCGGCACCACGTACAGGTCGGGCTGCACCAAGGTCTTGCCGTCCAGCACCCACTCAGACGGTGCGACGAACGCGGCGCCAAGTCCGCCGGAACGGACGAGCTGCTCCAGTATGCTCCACAGCGCCGTCAGTGCCGACTGGTGAATCAGACGCGGCGTCGGGCTCACCAGCAGTTCCCCGTCCACGCACTCGTACCGGTGGGTCGGATCATCCGGTAAAGCCTGCACTTCGGCAGCAGTCCAGATTCGGGGCATGAGCGCGGGCATGGCCATAGTGTGCCGAGCAGCGGGGGGAAGTGGCAAGGGGTCACGCCCAACGATGGCGTTCGCGAGCCGAGGCTGTGTCATCACTTTGGTGCGCACGGTGCTTCGGGTACGCACGGTCGTAACCGTGCTCAGGCGGGGCCCAGCACCTCGGTGAAGAACGGCTCGAGCGCAATCACGATGGGCGCATCGGCATTCGCGGGTTGCCACTCCACTCGCTCGGCGTGGATACTCGGGCGCTCGTCGCCCGGCAGCCATCGCTCGATCAGACGCGAGTCGAGGTCCACGATCCAGTACTCGATGCCCGCGCGCTGATAGCGGCCACGCTTCACGACGCGATCGAAGCGCGCGGTGCTCGGCGACAGGATCTCGATGAACAGCAGCGGGTGGCCGCGTTCCTCGTCGGTGCGCGGGCGACGCCCCTCGACCAGCGGTACCACGTAAAGATCCGGCTGCACGAGCGTGCGCGGGTCGAGCACCCAGTCGGATGGCGCGCACACGATGGCGCCGACCCCGACCGAGCGCACGAGTGGCCCCAGCAGCAGCGCCAGCTCGGTAACCGCCGACTGATGGAGGGTGCGCGGCGACGGGCTCACCAGCAGTTCCCCGTCCACGCACTCGTACCGGTGGGTCGGATCATCCGGTAAAGCCTGCACTTCGGCAGCAGTCCAGATGCGGGGCATGAGCGCGGGCATGGCCATAGTGTGCCGAGCAGCGGGGGGAGATGGCAAGGGGTCACGAGCGACTATGGCCCTCCGCGACGCACCATGCGTCATCGTTTTCCCGCAGTTGGTGATGAAAAAATGCACGGCCTGCCCTTGGGACGCATTACCCCGCTCCGCACGGCGCAGTAGACTCCCATCTACTGAAGCCATCCTCAACCTGCAGCCGGGATCCTGATGCGCCGCTCTTCGTCGTCCCTCGTCGTGCGTGCTGCCGTAACAGCCCTGCTCTCCACGACCGCGGTGGCCAACGTCGCTGCGCAGTCCAGCATCGCGCCGCCCGCGCGCTTCACCGACGCCGATCGCGTGGCGAAGCTACGCGCCGCACTACCGCAGATCGACAGCGTGATGCGCGCGTTTGCGGCGAATTCCCGAGTACCCGGCATCGCCTACGGCGTGATCGTGGACGGTAAGCTGCTTCACGTAGCGGCGCTGGGATTGCGCGAGGTGCCGAGCAAGGCGGCCGTGGACACCAGTTCGGTGTTCCGCATCGCCTCGATGACGAAGAGCTTCACGGCACTCTCGATTCTGCAGCTGCGCGATGCCGGCAAGCTGTCGCTCGATGATCCGGCCGAGCGCTATGTGCCGGAAATGAAAGCGATGCGCTACGCGACCAGCGATGCGCCGCGCATCACGATCCGACACTTGTTGTCGCACTCGGCGGGCTTCCCGGAAGACAACCCGTGGGGTGACCAACAGCTCGCCGCCACCGATGCGCAGCTCTCGGCGATGATCAAATCGGGCATTCCGTTTTCGAACGCACCGGGCACTGCCTACGAGTACTCGAACTTCGGCTTCGCGATTCTCGGCCGCATCGTACAGAACGTGAGCGGTATGCCGTACGCCCGTTACATCCAGCAGCGTGTGCTCAGGCCCCTCGGCATGACCTCCACCACGATGGAAGCGCGCGACGTACCGGCCAATCGCCTCGCGCACGGCTATCGTCTGCAGGACGGCGCATGGCTGGAAGAAGCGGCACTGCCCGACGGCTCGTTCGGCGCCATGGGTGGCATGCTCACGTCGAGCGCCGACCTCAGTCGCTGGGTCGCGCTCATGCTCGACGCATGGCCGGCCCGTAATGGCGCCGAGTCGCCGGTGCTCAAGCGGTCGTCGCTGCGCGAGATGCAGCAGATCGCGCGCTTCAGCGGCGCTACGGCCGCGCGCAATGCGGCTGGGGTGCTGTCACTCAACGCCGGTGGCTATGCCTATGGCCTACGCTCGGCGTCGAACTGTCTGTTCGCACATATCGTGTCGCATTCCGGCGGCTTGCCGGGTTTCGGCTCGCAGATGCGCTGGCTCCCCGAGTACGGCGTGGGTATCGTGGCGCTGGGCAATCTCACGTACACGGGGTGGACGGGCGTGCTGGATCAGTCGTTCGAGATCCTGGCTCGCAGCGGTGGACTCAAGCCGCGAGAGCCGCAGCCGGCACCGGTGCTGCTGGCCATGCAGAGCCAAGTCACGCGCCTCCTACAAGAGTGGAAGCAGCCGCTGGCCGACAGCATCGCGGCGATGAATCTGTTCCTCGACGAATCCGGCCCGCGTCGTGCGGTAGCCATCGAGCAGATGTCGAACGCGGTGGGCGGTAACTGCAAGGCCGTTGGTCAGCTGTGGGCCGAGAACGCGTTGCGCGGCGTATGGCGCATGCAGTGTGCGAATGGGGCGCTTTCGGTTGGCATTACGCTGGCGCCGACGGAACCGGCGCGAGTACAGCAGTTCACGGTGGTGCCGATGAGGGCGGACGCGGTGTTGGGAGCAGCGCCGCTGTGCCGGCAGTGAACTGCGCAACTGCTCAGTACCCAGTGATCTGAGTTCTGGCTTCAGACTTTGTATAGTGGTCAGAGCTCAGCAAACTTCAGTCCACAGTACCGAGAGTTTGACTGGCGGCGTAACCGTGAGTGCACCGCAATCCCGAGCCGCGCACATCACCAAGGAAATTCTCGAAACTGAGCACTGTAGCTGCTGAACGCTGACCACTATACCCAGTCTGAAGCCTGAGCCTGACCGTCTGACCTCAGACTACTGAGCCGTTCGCAGCGCCCGCACGCGGTATCGCCGCCACGCTTCCCACCCGTTGGCCACCAGCAGTCCTGCCAGCAGGAAGTACACCGCGCCCACAAGCTCGAACACCAGATACGACACCACCGCCGTGATCACGCCGAACACGATCTGGTCGCGCGCCTTGGGTGGCGACGTGGGTGGATCGGTCACCATGAAGAACGCGAAAAACAGCGCCGCGTGCAGATCGGGCTCCCGATACAGCTCGGCTACCTTCGCCGGATCGCCCACGAACGCGGTGAGCGTGAACAGCAGAAAGTGCACACCAAGAAACGCCAGCACCGCCGGCATCTTGTTCACGCGATCGGTGATGAACACCCCCGTCACGAACAGGGCGGTGAGCGCGAGGATTGGCAGCTCCGGAAGGGCGCCCCACCACGAATGCCCCGTGTCGAAGGCGAAGTAGCTCACCACCAGTGCCAGCGCGGCGGGATTGAACACGTTGGCCGAGCGACCGCGGGCCACGTACTTGCTGAGCACTCCGATGGCAGCAGTGGCAGCAGCAACCTTCCAGGAGCCGAAGGGGCTGAGCACCATCGCCACCAGCAGCC
>CAIUOO010000186.1 GCA_903900795.1 uncultured Gemmatimonadota bacterium
CGGCTCGCCCATACGGTGAAAGGCGTGGCAGGGTCGCTCGGCGCCGGCGCGGTGCAGGCCGCCGGCGGGGTCCTGGAGAAGGCCATCGGCGACGGCGCCGACGCGGATCGTTGTGCACCGCTGTGCGACGCGCTGGCGCACGAACTCACCACCTTGATCGCGCGACTGGGACCGGCCTACGCGGCGGCGCCAGCCGCGGCCGCGGCGGCCCCCGCTGCCCCCTTCGATCCGGCCACGGGACGGCCCATCGTGGAGCGCATGTTGGAGCGCCTCGCGAACTTCGATGCCGATGCGGCAGACGATCTCGACACCCATCGCGACGTGTTCCGGGCGCTGCTGGGCGACGACGGCTTCGCCACGTTCGAGGGCCACGTGCAGGGCTATGCGCTCGGCGACGCGCATGACGCGCTGGTCGACGCGATGCGTGCGTTCGCCTGAGCCGCTCCGGTTGGCGCTGTATGTCAGGCCCCGTGGCACATCCGCCACCGGGCCCGGTCGGCGTCTGTCACGATGCTGGCTTCCGTTATCACGTGCGCTATCGTGTCGCGTAGGTACGCGATACCTTTGCGCCTGTAGACGTTACGAGAAGGACTCGCCCCGCCCCGCTTGCTACTCCATTCGACACGGCCTGTTATGAAATTCCGCCAGTTCGCGCTGATTTCGCCGATCGTGCTGCTCGCCGCATGTCAGAGCGCCGACCCCATCGCGCCGGAGCAGGCCCAGCCGGCTGCGCCGGTAATGGCGGCCAGCGCCAACGCCCGCATCCCGGGTCGGTACATCGTGGTCTTCAAGAGCACGACCCTTGATGTGTCGGGAATGGCCCGCGCGCTTACCGCGTCCGCTGGCGGCCAGATGGGCTACCTGTACGACGGGGTCATCAAGGGCTTCTCGGTAACGCTTCCGCCGTTTGCGGTGGCCGTGCTGGCGCGCAGCCCTTTCGTGGAACTCGTGGAAGAAGATCAGATCATGATCGCCTCGGCGATTCAGCGCCGCGCTACGTGGGGCATCGATCGTCTCGACCAGCGTAACCTGCCGTTGAACGCCTCGTACTCGTATACCGCGACCGGAAGCGGGGTGAATGCCTACATCGTGGATACGGGCATCCTGCCCACCCACACGGAGTTTCAAAGCCGTGCGTCCATCGGCTATGACGCCATCACGCCGTTGGATCCCAAGGCCGACTGCAACGGGCACGGTACGCACGTGGCCGGCACGGTGGGCGGCAAAACCTACGGTGTGGCGAAGGCGGTCCGATTGATCGGCGTGCGCGTCCTCGATTGTAACGGGTCGGGAAGTACCTCCGGCGTGATCGCTGGCGTGAACTGGGTGGCCACGCACCGCGTGAAGCCGGCCGTTGCCAACATGAGTTTGGGTGGAGGCGCTTCAACGGCGCTCGACAATGCCGTGAAGGCGGCGATCGACAGCGGCGTCACCTTTGTGGTGGCTGCCGGGAACGACAACCTTCCGGCCTGCTGGTTCTCCCCGGCGCGGGTGCCCGCCGCGATCACGGTGGGGGCCACCACGAACACGGACGTGAGGGCCTCATACTCCAACACGGGCAGCTGCGTCGATCTGTTCGCGCCCGGGTCAGGAATCACCTCGTCGTGGTTCACCAGCACCACCAGCGCGCGCACGATCAGTGGCACGTCGATGGCGTCGCCGCACGTGGCCGGTGTCGCTGCGCTGTATCTGCAGACCCGCCCCACCTCGACGCCCAGCCAGGTGCGCAACGCGATCGTGACGAATGCCACTACGGTGGCGAAATTGAGCAACTCGGTTGGCTCGCCACAGAAATTACTGTTTTCAAACTATTAGAGTTGAGCGGCTGACCGCCGATCGGCTGACCGCCCGGGGGCGTCCATGACGCGGGTCATGTTTGGCCGCCGTTACCGCCCGCTGCTCGCACTGGTTGCGGTCGCCGGATGCACCGACATCCAGCTCGGCGCGGCCAACCTCATCGAGACCGTCGCGGTCCCCCGTACGGAGGTCGCCTACGGCGGCGGCCCCCGACAGCGCATGGACGTGTACCATGCGCTCGACAGCGTGGGCGCGCCGCTGTCCGCGCCGGCGCCGGTGGTGATTTTCGTGCACGGTGGGAGCTGGCAGAGCGGCAGCAAGGACGACTACGCGTGGGTGGGGAAAGCACTGGCGCAGATGGGATTCGTGGCCGTGCTCCCCAACTACGGGCTCATGCCCGACACACGCTTTCCCGCTTTTGTGGACGACGTCGCGCGGGCGGCGGCCCTGGTGAAGGCGCGCGCCGCCGAGTGGGGCGGGGATACCGCGCGGGTGGTGCTGATGGGGCACAGCGCGGGGGCACAACTGGCGGCGTTGGTCGCCTACGACCCCCGGTATCTCGCCAAGCAGGGGACCACGCCGGACGTTCTGGGCGGTTTCGTGGGGCTGTCGGGTCCCTATGACTTCATCTTCGATACTGAGCTGCTCCAACGCACCTTCGCGGGCCCCAAGGAGCGGGAGTACGATGCGCTACCGGTGCACTTCGTGACCCCGCGGTCGTTGCGGACGCTTCTGGTGATGGGCCAGGACGATGAGACGGTGAACCCCAGGAACACCCGATCGCTGGCGGCGACGTTGCGCACGGCGAAGGTCCCGATGGAGGAGATGTGGGTACCGGGTGCGCACGGCGTGACCGTGGGGGCGTTTGCGCGGATCACTCGCGGCGACAGCGAGATCGTGCGGCGGATCGTGGAGTTTGTGCGCGCCACGCCGGCCGGCTCTGCAGTGCGATAATCAGGCGCGGCGCTGTCGCGTGAGCCAACGTCACTGTTGCCATGCCGTGCGAAACTACGGCGTCGGCGACGCCCGCTGAATGCGGGGCAGGAGTAGCTGCAGCCACCCAAGGGCCAGCAGGTACGACGAGGCGGCAAACAGGAACAGCGGGGCGAAACCGAACCCCGCATCCAGCACCCGTCCGGTCACCAGGCTGATCAGGACGCCGCCCATGTTCCCCATGAACGCGCCGAACGCCGTCACTCGGCCAACCTTGGCCGCGGGCACCACGTCGGTGATGATGGAGAAGAGCGACAACGAGAACCCCTGATGCCCCGCCATCACGATCCCCATCATGACGGCGACGGGCCAGAAGGCGTGCAGCTGCAGCACGAGCGGCAGCGGCGCCACGATCAACGCCGAGACCAGCATCACCGTCTTGCGGACGCGGTTCACGGTCCAGCCGCGCTCCAGAAGTCGGGTTGATATCCATCCCGCGAGCAGCGCGCCCAGCCCCGACCCGGCGAACGCGATCCCCAGCGGCAGGGCGAGTTCGAGCGTGCTGAGCCTGAACTCCTTTCGGTAGAAATCGGCCAGCCAGAAGTTGACGAACCACCACGTCATGTCCGACAGCGCTTTGGCGATCACGATCGCCCAGCTCGTGCGACTGAGCAGGATCGGGCCATAGGTGCTCCCATCCGACATCGCGGGGTTTGCGTTGGCGATCTCCGACGGGGCGAGCGGCGTGTGGGCGAACGCGATGCCGCGCGCCAGCCACAGCCACAGGAGCAGCGTGGCCAATCCACCGATCCCGCTGGCCACGAGTGCGCCGCGCCACCCAATCATCTGGGCGAGCGGGGGGATGATGAACGGCATAGCGATCGTCCCCACACCGGCGAGCAGCGTGGCCACGCCGAAGGCGAGGGAGCGGCGGTCGGGTTCGAACAGCATGGCCACGGTCTTGATCGTGAGCGGCGTCTGTACTGCCTCGGTCACCCCGAGTCCGACGCGCGCGCCGACCACCTGCCAGCTCGTGATCGCCCAGCCATGTGCGATCGCCGCGAGGCTCCACGCACTCGCGCCCACGCGCATCGCGCGGTTGACGCCGAGCCGGTCGACCAACCATCCCGTGCCGAGGAAGGCGAACGCCGCCGAGAACTGCGTCACGGCGGCGAGATCCCCGAAGTCGCGGTCGCTCCACCCGAAGGCGAGCATCATGTCGGGCTTGAGGATCGAGATGATGGGCCGATCCATCGCGTTGAATACGCCGGCCACGCAGAGCACGGCGAAGAGCGACCATCGCAGTCGAGGCGTCAGTGCGCGCATCACGGGGCTCCTGTCACCGACGATGAATGTTGGACCGTGCCACGCGCCGTATCCCCGCACGGCGGTAGATTCCGGCCGGTCGCCGCCGCGTTGGCGGCCCTGAGGAAGCGCGTCGGTAAGTACGACCGGCGCGACGGTGCTGTCAATCGCATCAGGAGTGAGCCACGCCATGCTGGCCTTGTGCTGGGAGGGAGACACCGTGACGCTCCGCGCCGATGGATGCGCGGACGCGCTGTGGTGGCACACCCCTGAACACCCGGCCATCATCGTGTGGCGCGGCGAGGCTGAGGTGTTGATGGACCGCGGCAACTTCCGGCTGACCGACCTGGCCGAACCCACCGTCGCACTGCGGTCGGCCAGGCCCTGTGGCGTGGCCATGCTGGAACTCGCCCCCGAGGTCGGTGCCGCAGCGGTCATCCGGCTGCGCGTGGATGGGCACCGCCTGGTGATCGACGCGCTCGACCCGACGTTCACGCGGTGCATAATCCAACTGCCTGCCGCCGCCGACGAGCAGCTGTGGGGATGTGGTGAGCAGCTGTCGTATCTGGCGCTGCGCGGCCGACGGTTTCCGCTGTGGACGAGTGAACCGGGCGTCGGGCGCGACAA
>CAIUOO010000187.1 GCA_903900795.1 uncultured Gemmatimonadota bacterium
GGCGGGGCCGGCCACGAACGGACTGCTTCGTACTGGCCGGTGGAAGGACTTCAGTGGTGCCTAAGCAACGATCGCAGGCAGCGCACTGGGAGCGCACTTCGGGGTCTCCGAAATAGCGCAGGACGAACGCTCTTCGGCAATGGCGAGTCTGCGCATATCCCTGCATTGCGTCGAGGCGGCGCAGGTCGGATCGGCGTCGCCGATCAATCGCAGACCAGTCCACCGGCGGCCAGTTCGCGTGGCGCGCGCGGGGATCGAGCCGCACGCCCTCACCTATTCGTACCCATGTAACGAATTGCTGCGCTGCCAACCGCTCTAAAGCAGGGACGAGCTCCGCCAGGCCGCCCAGATGGCGCGGCAGTCGAGCAAGGTCGATGCTTGCGCCTTCCGCCAGCGTCTGCCCAGCCACCTTCCAGAACGCCCGTAGGACGCCACGATCGAACGCCCGCGCGCCCGTCAGCTCCGCGGCGATACGCTGAGGGGTCGCGAGCAGCCGAACCCACACGCGACCCGTGGTGGCGGCCTCCGTCCGGCAGGCGCCTGCTGCGACCAGCACGCGAAGGGCGGCGCTCACCTTCCGGTCACCGAGGCTCGACGCCAACAGGCTCGCGAGGGCGTCGGCGCTGTGCGCGACGACCCCATCGATGTTCGCGTGGGCGCGAAGGGACCTCCACGTGTGTTGCACCGTGGCGCGATCGGGATGCGCGCCGTCGATGAAGAACTCGTGTGTGAATCGATCGGGATACGCGTACAGCAACACACAGCGGCTCTCCTTTCCGTCGCGACCCGCTCGCCCCGCCTCTTGATAGTAGGCCTCTAAGGTGCCCGGCATGGAGTGGTGAACCACGAGCCGCACATCGGGCTTGTCAATGCCCATCCCGAAGGCGCTGGTCGCGACGATGACGCGCGCGCGTTGCTGCATGAAGGCGTCCTGCGCACGCTGACGCAGCGCGGTATCGAGCCCCGCGTGATACGCGACTGCTCTGATCTTGCCGCGCACCAGCACCGCCGTGACGCGTTCCACCGCTTTGCGTGTAGGGGCGTACACGATCGCCGGCGCTTCGGTGGTGCGAAGCAGGGCGATCGCCGACGTATCCTTCTCGGATTGACTCCGTACAGGCGTTACATGATACGTCAAGTTGATGCGATCGAAGCCGGCCACGACGACCTCGGCATCCTGTAACGCGAGTTGTCGCACGATGTCGAGGCGAACATCCGGCGTCGCCGTCGCGGTGAGCGCGACGGTCTGCGGCGTACCCAGCCGCTCGCGGATGTCGCCGATCCGTCGATAGCTCGGGCGAAAGTCGTGTCCCCACTCGCTGATGCAGTGCGCCTCGTCGACGGCCAACAGCGAGACCCCGATGTCTGCGAGTGCTTGCAGCGTGCGGCCGGCCTCCAGACGTTCGGGTGCGAGGTACAACATGCGAAGCGAACCGTCACGGGCGCGTGCCATCCGATCGGCCACGTCGCTCACGCTCAACGTGCTGTTGATGAACTCGGCCGACACCCCCTTTCTCTGGAGCGCGTCGACCTGGTCCTTCATCAACGAGATCAGCGGCGAAATGACGACCGTGAGCCCCTCGCGAATGAGCGCCGGCACCTGATAACAGAGCGACTTGCCGCCACCGGTCGGGAGTACGACCAGCGAGTCACGACCGGAGAGCACCGCCTGCACCGCCCGAATCTGCGGTGGTCGAAAGTCCGGATAGCCGAACGTGGCGAGCAATCTCGCCCGGGCGAGATCGAGGGTGCCGTAAGTGGCGGAGGGCGGACGGACCGTGGGCATGCCGCACGCTATCTGACGTCCCACGTCGGCGCGTCACCGAAACAACGCGAATGCCCTCGCCCCAACGCGATCCTGTTGCGCCGCCTCCTCGTCGCCTTTCGGGATACGCCTGCTGGACTCGTACTGGCTGGCGGTACGCGGTGACACCGTCGATCACGCCGCACACGGCGAGCAACGAGCGCAGCGGCGGCACGATCAGGCGGAACCGCCGTGTCGCGTCAGACCGCCCTCGCGAAGTGGCCACGCGTAAAGGCCCCATCGAGCAGACGGCGCGTCGCCGTGAGATCCGGCAACACCTTGCCAGCGAGTCCATCGAGCATATCGCGGTACGCACGAACGAGCTGTTGTACCGGGTCACCCGGGACGTTGAAAACCATCTGATAGCCGCGGATGCCTTGCGCCCAGAGGTCGGGGAGATACTCCGAGCCGTCAATCGGACGGGAGTGCAGCAGCCGGTTCCGGCATGCCGAGTCCGTGGCTACGGCAAACGTGTATCCGGCGGGATCGGTCAGCGACACGTTGGTGTGCTTCTGTACGCACAGGTCGCGGCACGTCGTTGGTTCGCGATCGAACGCCGCCGACAGTACGCAGTGTTCGATCGTCATGCCCTCGGTCCGTCCGTACACGAGTACGTCGAACCCGCGACCACGCCAGGGATCGGTCAGTTGCCCCACCTCCTCGGTCGTCAACTCGATCGAGGCCACCAGCCGCGAGGCCCCGAGTTCGAAGAGCAGCTCGGCCGTGTGCTGATTGAAGACGTTCGTCGCGTAGTCCGCGATGACGTCGCGCCCTGCCCCACCGAACTCGGCCAGCAAGCCCAGATGACCGGTCAGGAGCGGCAGCTCGAGCGCGAACCACTTGTCGAGGCGCTTGCGCTCCTCGGGCCGCACGATCGTCGGGGTACGCAGCCGCAGCGTGACGCCCGCCGCGGCGAGCTCCTCGCGCAGGGCGTTCACGCGGGCCAGCGGTGGCGTCGGATGACGCAGGAACGGATCGAGCACGAGGTCCGTAGCACCGCCCGCTGCGGCTTCGCGCGCGGTGTCGACATCGCAGACGATCGCGCGCAGCGCGAACGACGTCTCCGTGACTGCGGTGGCCACCGACGAGGCGATTCGCTCCACCACCTCAGTGATTCGCGCGTCGCGCACCGCCGCGTCACTCACGCGTTCCCAGCCAAGTTGCTCGTCGAGCTGCGCGACGGCGTCCTGGCGAATGCGATTCAGTTCACTCACGGGCAAGAACAAGCCGTCGGTCAATCCGGCCACGTCGACCGTGCCCAACTTGAACGCCGTGCCACCGAGACGTCCGAGTTGCTCACGCAGCTGCGGCACATCGAGCGACCGCTTGCTGGCCACACTGAGCGGAACCTCGCCACGCACCGTGACCTCCAACTCGCCAGCGTTCCAGATCGTCTTGAGCGGACCGCCAGCGTGCCCGAACACGCGCACGTCGAGGCGCCGCGCGCCGACGCGCTCCGGTACGGCCACGTTCGCGAACGACTCCTGCGCGACGCGCAACAGCGTGGCATCACTCGTCCGCACGACGCGCCATCCCTCGGGTACGCGCGATCGTACGTTGCTCAAGCGCATACTCACGACCTGCCGATGCGTGCCGTGGCGCGTCCAGACAGGACGCACGGTCTGCACCGTGCCACCCACAGTGGCGGCGGAGGTTGGCTCCGGTGCCTCGAAGCCGAGTCCGTCGCCGACCGCCAAGACGTGGGTGGTTTCCACGATGAGCTCCATGCCCTCGTGCCCGACGACTTTGCCGATCGGCAACCCGCGATTGTCCGGCTGTGTGCGCGTGATGTACTCGCGCCCCTCACGACCACCGTACATGCCGCCCGTATTGCCGCGGCTGAAGATCTGGACGAGCGGTTCGACCTCCTCGATCGACGGCGCGAGTCCGCGCTCACCGCGAGCCAATGCGTCGAGCCAGCCACGATAGGCCTTCGTGACGGTGGCGACGTACTCCGGCTTCTTCTTGCGCCCTTCGACCTTCAGGCAGCCGATCCCGAGCTCGGCGAGTTGCTCGAGATGATCGTGGGCCGCGAGATCCTTCGCTGAGATCAGATACCCGCTGTCGAGCGTGGCACCGGTGGCCTCGTCGTTGAGCGTGTAATCCTTGCGGCACGATTGCGCGCAGGATCCGCGATTCGCCGAACGTTCGCTGATCATGCCCGACATGAAGCACTGGCCGGAGTACGAAATGCACAGCGCGCCATGCACGAAGGTCTCGAGGCCAAGCTCCGGTGCCGCCTCGCGGATTGCCTTGATGTCATCGAGGGTGTTCTCGCGCGCCAGCACCACGCGCTCCACGCCGAGGCGCTGCATGACGCGCGCGCCCCCCGCATCGTGTACCGTCATCTGTGTGGAGCCGTGCACCTCGAGCTGCGGATACACCCTCTGAATGAGCCGCACCACGCCCAGATCCTGCACGATGGCCGCGTCGATCCCGCGGTCGACACACTCACCCAGATACGCGAGTGCTTCGCCCAGCTCCTCCGGCTTGATCAGCACATTGAACGTGAGGTACACTCGTGCGCCACGGGCATGGGCGATGGCGCACGCCTGAGCGAGCTCATCCAGCGAGAGCTGGGCGCCCTCATCACGGGCGTTGTACATCGACGCGCCCAGATAGACCGCATTGGCGCCATTGGCGACCGCCGCGCGGACGGCGTCGAGCGTGCCGGCTGGGGCGAGGAGTTCAGGAACGGGGGGACGAGACATTCCTGAAACCTAACCACTTCGAGGGGCTGAACGCGTGGTCACCGACGGGGCGGAGATCACGCGTTCGCTAGCGCGGCTTGCGGAGCCGCTCCACCAGCCGAATCAGCAGAGCCCCGGCCAGGCAGGCGATGCCCACCCAGCGGACCCACTCCGTACCCGTACGCAGGGCGAAAACAAAGGCCATGACGCCCGCGCCGATCAACGCCAATCGCAGAGCAATCATGCGAACGCCGGGAGCCCTGCCGCCGTCGCCTCGGCGTCCGGCACGTCGATCACCATTCGCAGGAGGGCCGTCGAGTACACCTTGCCCTGCGCATCGGTTTTGAGTGAGAGTGTACCGCCGCCATCCAGCGCCCCGTGCAGCAAAAAGTTGAGGGCCTGAAGGTTGGGCAGCTCAAAGCGATCCACACCGCCGTTGATCTGCCCCGCGAAGTGCTGCGCCACGCGGTCGCGCGTGACGTACGTGACCAGCGTCGGATACCACTCCGGCTTGAGCGCGATCACGCCAACGTTGGCCGTGTCGCCCTTGTCGCCGCTGCGGGCGTGTGCGATGTCGAGCAAGCGAATGTGCATGGCCGTTATTCCATGATGTTGACGGCGGTGGACACGGCTCGCTTGTCGAGCAGCGCAGGCCAGTAGGCCACAATCTCTTCCACCTTGGGGCGCCCACCAGCGAAGCCGGTCACGCTGGGCGGACCGTTCAGCACCAACGGCACGATCTCGCGCGTGAAGCGCTCGATGTCGGCGCGGTTCTCACCGCGCACGCCGATGCGGAACATCACTTCCGGTGCATCATGGCCGTCGCCCGCCAACGCGCCGTGCGTTGAGGTGGCGCCCACGAACTCCGTGAGCACCTGGTCGAACGTGAGGCCGAGGTTATCGAGACGCTCGCGGAGAATGCGATCCGCCATCTGCGCCTTCTCCATGGCATCGGGCCACGCGTACACGAGCGAGCCGACCGCCTTGTACCCCGCGCGATACGCGATCGACACCTTGAGAAACGGCGTCGGCGGGCCACCGGTGATACCGTGCACACGCACGCGGTTCTCGCCATCGGGCGCGAGCTGGATGCTCGTGAAGTCGGCGACCACATCGGGCGTGATGTAGGCGTGCGGATCGCCCATTTCGTACACCAGCTGCTCGGAGACACTTGGTACGCTCACCCGGCCGCCCGTTCCTGCGTGCTTGGTGATGACGAACGTTCCGTCTTCGGATGCCTCGGCGATCGGATAACCGACATTCGCCATGTCGGGAATCGTGCGCCACTCATGCATGCAGTTGCCGCCCGACGACTGTGCACCGCACTCCAGAATGTGGCCGGCGATGATGCCCGACGCCATCTTGTTCCAGTCATCGGCGGCCCAGCCGAATTCGTGGCGGAGAGGCGCCATCGTGAGCGCGGTATCCGTGCTGCGGCCGATCACAACGACGTTGGCGCCGAGGGCCAATGCTTCGACGATCGGGTCGGAGCCGATGTAGGCATTCGCCGACATCACGCGACTGCGGATCGTCGACAGCGGCTCTCCCGTGTCCATATTCTTGAGCTCATGTCCGGCCGTCATGAGGTCGTCGAGGCGCGCGAGAATGTCATCGCCCGTCACCACGCCGATGCGAATCTTGCCGCGCACGCCGTGCTTGGAGGCGGCCTCGAGCAGGGCTTCGGCACAGGCCACCGGATTCACACCGCCGGCATTGGCGATCACCTTGACGCCACGTTCCGCCACGGCCGGAAACACGCTTTCCATGGCGCCGATGAAGTCACGCGCGTAGCCCATGCGGGGATCACGCTCTTTCTGTTTCTGCAGAATCGACATCGTGACTTCAGCGAGGTAGTCGAGCATCAGGTAGTCCACCTGACCACCTTCCACCTGACGACGCGGCGCTTCCAGCCAGTCGCCCCAGAAGCCCTGACCGCTGGCGACGCGCACGACGCGCGATAAATCGGACATCAGTACTCCGTGCCGGGAACCGGCGCGCCGTAGGTCGGCATGGGGGGCAGAACGAAGGCACCGAGATGCGGCCCAGTGTTCTGGGCAGCCGCACGCAGCGCAAGCGCCAGCATCGTGCGGGTGTCTTCGGGATAGCAGATCGTATCGACGAAGCCACGCGCAGCGGCGTAGCGGGCATCAAGCTGCGTTTCGTAATCCGCACGCATCTGCGCAGCCGACTCGAGCACCTCGGGCGACGGCTCGACGCCCGCTTTTTTCGCTGCATCGAGCGCGGGACCATGTACGGCACCCACGGCCGCTTCACCCTCCATCACCGCCATGCGGCCGGTCGGCCAGCTGAAGATGAAGTCGGGATCAAAACCCTGCCCGGCCATCGCGTAGTATCCCGCGCCACTCGCGTGATTGACGGTGAGCACGATTTTCGGCACGCGGGCGCAGGCCATGGCTTCGACGAAGCGCGCCCCTGCGCGAATAATCCCCTCGTGTTCGGCGTCAGGCCCCACCATGAAGCCGGAGACGTCCTGCACGAAGAGGATGGGCAAGCCCTGACGGTCGCATCGCTCGATGAAGTACGCGACTTTCTCCGCGCTCTCGGCGTAGATGATGCCACCGAACCGTGGTCGCTCACCAGCGCGTCCCTTGATGAGGCCGCGCTGGTTGGCCACAATACCCACCGGAATGCCTTCGATGCGCGCGTCGCCGCAGATCATCTCCTTGGCGAGATGCGCCTGGAATTCGTCGATCACACCGTCGTCGAGTACGGCCTTCAGTACGGCATGCATGTCGTATGACATGCGATGATCCGCCGGCAAGACGTCGTACAGCGCGGACGGCGGGACGGCAGGCGGCCGATACGTCGCCGGCACGCTGCGCAGCGGCTTCGGCAGCCGCGCCACGAGCTCGCGCACCTTGTCGAGGCACTGTGTGTCGTCGTCGAGCGCATAGTGCGCGACGCCCGAGATTTCCGTGTGCGTGACCGCACCGCCCAGCGTCTCGCCGTCGACCGTTTGTCCGGTCGCGCCCTTCACGAGATTCGGACCGCCCAATCCCATGAACGA
>CAIUOO010000188.1 GCA_903900795.1 uncultured Gemmatimonadota bacterium
CCGATGCGACCGTAACCCACGATACCGAGCGTCTTGCCGCGCAGCGTGCGCCCCAGCATGAACGTGGGACGCAATCCACCCCACACGCCACTGCGCACATGCCGCTCACCTTCGCCCAGCCGACGCATGGTCATCAACATCAGGGCGATCGCAATGTCGGCCGTGTCGTCGGTCACGACATCGGGGGTGTTGCTGATCGTGATGCCAGCCCGCTTGGCCGCCGCCACGTGGATGTGATTTACGCCCACACCCACGTTGCAGAGCATGCGCGCGCGAATGCCGGGCGTACTGAAAATGTCTTCACTCCAGCGGTCGGACACCGTGGTCATCACAACGTCCGCCTGCTGCAGCACCTGCTTGAGCTGATCCGGTGCAAGCGGCAGATCCGTCTTGTTGAACAACGCGTCGTAGCGCAACGCAATCTCTGCTTCCACCGCGGCCGGCATCTTCCGCGTGACGACCACGCGGACGTTCTTCGTATCCGTCGACAGGGCGCTCATGCCGACACCCGCCACTGCTGCAGCGCGGCGCCGACGCCGCTGCCGAGCGTGACCGGAATACCCGCGTCGCACAGCGCCATCTCCACACCCGACAACGCACCGGCCAAGGTGAGACTGTTCGTATCGCCGAGGTGGCCGATGCGGAACAGCTTGCCGGCGACTTCGGTCAGCCCCGATCCCAGCGAAACGTCGTAGCGCGAGAACGCCAGTTCGATCACCCGGCGCGCATCGTGCCCCTCGGGCACCATCACCGCCGTGACGGAGTTCGATGCGATCTCGGGCCGCTTTGCACACTGACGCAACCCCCACGCACTCACCGCCGCGCGCACACCCGTTGCCAGCAACCGGTGACGCTCGGCCACCGCATCCATGCCTTCGTCCAGGAGCATCGTCAGCGCTTCATCGAGACCGAACAGCAGCGACAGCGCCGGGGTGCTCGGAAAGAAGCCCTGCGCGTTGTTCGCGCGCATCGGCCGCAGATCGAAGTACGCGCGCGGCATTGTACAGGCGTCAACGCGCGCCAGCGCCTTCTCGCTCATGTAAAGAATGCCGAGCCCTGCCGGCAGCATGAAGCCCTTTTGCGTGCCGGTGAGCGCACAGTCCACGCCCCACGCATCGAACTGGAACTCGAGACTGGCGATCGAACTCACGCCATCCACCAGCAGCAGCGCCGGATGCTTCGCCCGATCGATCGCGGCGCGCACCGCGGCGACGTCACTCGTGACACCGGTGGCCGTTTCGTTGTGCACCAGCAGCACACCCTGAATCTCGTGCGCCGTGTCAGCGGCCAGCGCCGCTTCGATACGCTCCGGATTGGCGACATCGCCCCACGGCTCTTCGATTACGTCCACCTGATAGCCGAGCGCGCGCGCCGTGTGGATGAACAGATGCGAGAACTGTCCGAAGCGCACCGCCAGCAAGCGTCCGCCGGGGTTCACCGTGTTCACCAGCGCCGCCTCCCACATCGCACTACCCGTGGCCGGAAAGACGAACGGCTCGCCGTTGGTCTGGTGGACCACCTGCGGTAGGCGCGAGAGGATCGAGCGCGTCAGCGCCGGAAACGCCGACGAGCGATGATCTTCCATCGCTCGGTGCATGGCGCGCAGCAGGCGGTCGGGAACCGGTGTCGGTCCCGGGATCTGGAGAAAGTGCCGTCCGGCCATCGATTACGTCGGAGAAGGAAGCGTAGTGTCAACGGCCGGGGTGTCCGGCTCGTCGTCGGAAACGTCATCGTGTTCATCGTGCGCGTCGTCGTGCGCGTCGTCGTGCGCGTCAGCGGTCGGCTCGTTCGCCTGATCGGGATCGAGCACGCGCAACAACCGCCGGCACAGCCGTGCCAGGCGTTCACGCTGCTCACCGCTCAATTCGGCCATGATCGCCACGATCGCATCACTCCGCGCCGGGGCGGTGCTCGCCAGCACGTCGCGCCCGTCGTCGGTGAGATACACCGAGATGAACCGTCGATCGGTGACGTGTCGCTCGCGGCGCGCCCAGCCCCGCGCTTCGAGCGCGTCGATGATCGCCGTCATCTGCGCCTTGCTGCGGCCGAGCGCCTGGGCCAACTCCTGCTGATGCACCGGCCCGCGCAATTGCAGCGTTTCCAGCACACCGAACTGCGACGCCGATAGCCCGAACGGATGCACCGCCTGCTCGACCTGCGCGGACGCCATTGAGGCGGCACGCTGCAGCATCGAATAGGCGTCGAGGGCGCGGCGGCGTTTCTTCTCTCCCTTACTCATACGGGCGTTGGTAGTCGGAGGACGGGGACATCGGTGCAGCGGAACAGCACACTAGGGGCGGCTGACGCCCGAATGGCGCGTCGCCATACGCTCGGCGAGCACGGTCGCGACCGCCATGATCGTCTCCTGCGGGTTCACCCCGAGCGACGTGGGCAGCAGCGACCCATCGGAAATGTACAGCCCCCGCACGCCGTGCCGCTCACCGTCAGGCGTCGCCCCTGACGTGGACGGATCGGTGCCCATGCGACAGGTACCGTTAACGTGGGCTGAAAAGAGCCCGATGCGATTCGGACCGACGGATCCGTCTTCCAGCCGGGCCACATCAGCCGCCGACCGCACGACGATCGGCGTGGCGTGCATCGTGCCCACTTCACGAGCGCCGGCGGCAAAATGGAGCTGCGCCGTGGCGGACAACGAAGCGCGGACACGGCGTTGATCCTCCGGAGTCAGTGCGTAGGTAATCGACGTCTCCCCACGCCGATTCACCCGCACGCGACCGCTCGAGCGCGAGCGTTCCGCCCCGTCGCGGGTGAGACCGATCAGCACGCCAAGTCGGTTGAATGACGACATCAAGGCGTGGTGTGCGTGACCAAAGCCCGGCATGGCTGCCGCCGTGAACGACGGGTGCATCGGCGGTGTCTCGATCCAGAAGCCGAAGTCGGTGCCGCGCCAGCGCAAATGCTCATCGCACATGGTGGTGAGCGGAATGCCGGTGCTGGTCACGATGTCGCGATCATACCGCCCCCAGATCGCCGTCGTGGGATGCAGCCGCAGCCACTGGCCGACGCCACCCCCACCGAGTCCCGAGCGCTGCAGCAGCGCCGGTGTGCCGATGGCGCCGCCGGCCACCACCACGATGGGTGCATCAATGGTGAGCGTGCGGGCAGCGCGTCCCGAAGAGGGATCGCGCACCGTGGCGTGCACCCGCTTGAGCGGCGGGGTGCCCGATCCGGAATCACGTTCACGGATCTCGATACGATCCACGTGCGTATCGGCGCGCAGCGTGGCCCCGGCGGTGAGCGCGCGTGGCACGAACGTCACCAGCGTGGACTGCTTGGCGTCGTGCCGGCAGCCCACGCCGCAGAAGCCGCAGCGCACGCAGTTGGTGGCGTTGATCTGCGCAGTCGACACCTTCCACCCAAGGGAGCGCGCCCCGTCGAGCAAAATGCGGTTGTTGGCGGAATGGGCGTCTTCGGGGACCGCGCTGGCGTGCACCTCACGCTCCACGCGCTCGAACACGGGACGCATCTCCCGCGGCGTCATGCCGTACACGCCGGATTCCGTGGCCCACTGGTCGAGCACGAAGTCCGGGGTGCGCAGCATGATCATCCAATTCACCGTGGTCGATCCACCCACAGTGTTGCCCTGCACCAACGCCACCGACGCATCGTCGGTAGTGCGCAGCGCCCCGTCGGCATACAGCTGCTCGGTAAGCTCGGCCTCCCGTTCGTTGAAATCGGCGCGCGTGCGATAGGCGCCCGACTCCAGCACGACTACCTCGAAGCCGGCTTCGGCCAGTCGAGCCGCTGTCACCGCCCCGCCGGCGCCGGTGCCGATCACGACCACATCGGCGGTGCGATGCAGGTCGCTACGCATGGACACCGCAGGAATCACCCCGCGGGGCACTGGGGCCGGAGCGATGATCGTGGGCAGCGCCACCGCACCGCGCGCCACCGGTTCGTCGGGCCGGTTGACCCCGGGCAACGGTCCTTCCCACGGCACCTTCGGGGACCGCAGGTGCATCGGTCCCGCGTAGCCGATGGCCTCGGCGACGTCCGGTTGCGCGTAGTACACGGCGAACAGCAGGCGACGCACGGAATGGGACGCCGAGCGCAGCGGGGCGAACGCCGAGTTGAGCCAGCGATCGAAGCAGCGGGTCTGATCGTCGGCCGCCAGAGCCGCGAAACGCGTCGCTTTGCCGATGGCCAGCAGGACAGAGACGCGCCCACCAAGGACACGCAGGGCGAGCCCGAGCTGCGCGCGGCGATGGGCGGGGAGCCGTTCCAATCGGGCGTCACATCGGGCAACGAACTCGTGGGCAGACTCCGTGCTTGGCGGCGCGCCTCGGAGCACGCACGGGGCAAGCGCCGCCAAGGACTCGCGCTGCGGTCGCGATAAGTGCGGCAATACCACACGAGGTGGCGTGCGAATCTCTGGAATGGTGGCGGTCACGCCCGCACGGTACCGCGCGTCCCGGCATCACGCCAGCCGGATTCTTCCGACACGACGTTCAATCAAACGTCGGAGGCACGACGGAGGAACGACTTACGACCGCATCGCGAACAGCCGTCGCGTGTCGTCGTGGGTCAGCACCCAGATCGAGTAGCCACCGAACAACGTGCCCCACGGCCACCGGAACAGACGCAATGCGGACACGAACAGCATCACGTAGCGAGCCCACTGCTGATGGTTGAGCAGCGCGAAGCCCGCGATGAGCCCGAACACGCTGATGGCACCGATGACGATGGCGATCAGGACGCTGGTGACCGTGCCAACGATCAGCACGATGGGATTGAGCGTGGCCAGCGAGGTGAAAATGCCGCCCAGCAACACACCAGCGGCGGCGAGGATGCCCATCGCGCTGTACAGCAGGTTGATGATGCCGACGACTTTGACATGGGTGCGCACGGTGCCGCTCCGGAGGAATGGGTACGCCGTTCCGTACGCCCCACGACGCGCGCAGGATTCAGCGCACGCGCCAGACCGCCTTCACCATGCGCTTGGCACCGCCACCGGCAATGCTGACCATTGCGACCCCGCCCAGAATGACCGTCATGGCGGCGACGGCCCGCGCCGGAAGACGCTCACCCGCGAACAGCACGCCGAGCAACACCGCGACGGCCGGGTTCACGTAGGCGTAGGTCCCCACGGCTGTCGGGCTCGCCACCTTCAGGAGCCACATGTAGGTGCTGAATCCGATCAACGACCCGAACACG
>CAIUOO010000189.1 GCA_903900795.1 uncultured Gemmatimonadota bacterium
AGCGTTCGGCGCGCAGCCCCTGCCAGAGCGCCTCGACGCCGGTGCCGATGGGGGTCACGCAGCCGATGCCGGTGATGGCCACCCGACGACGTGACGGCGACGATTCGGGCGTCGTGTGCGGAGGCATGCGCGGGTCCGGCAAGCTGGTCATGTCGGGCTCCGTTCGGCGACGGCGGCGAGACCCGCGAGCGTGCGCGAGGCGATGCCGTGCACGAAGACCGGCGCGATGACCTGTGTGGCCGCGAACCGTCCGATCACCGGCCACAACGGGCCGTTCCACACATGCACGATGCGCGTGAGGGTTCCGCCCTCGACCGGCGTGAAACTCCACTCCACATCCATGCGCGTGGTCACGCCGCCGACATGCTTGAAACGCACCCAGGGCACGTCATGATTCACCGCCATTTCGGACAGCCACCAGGTGGGCCAGTTGAGCAGCCCGAACGGTCGGTTGGCGGCCATCTCCACCATGCCGCCGCCATCAGGCGTACGGTGACGGAACCGCACGAACCGGTAGTGCGGCAGATACGCCGGCCAGTGCTCGACCTCGCGTGCGATCGCGAAAATGCGCGCCACCGGCGCGCGCACGATCCGCTCGTCGATCTGTGTCACCAGTTGATCCGGTGGCGGCGAGCCCAGTTCGTAGTTCGAGTGCATAGGCGAGGCTGAGGGTGAAAGCGGAGACTTCACGTGTGCGCGATGTCACGATGGCTGGGCGACCACACGGCGACCACCCGGAAACCGAGCGCCCGATGCGCCTGCGCGCGGCACCCCGTGGCGCGTTCTACGAGCCGCTGCAATTCGCTGCCCGTGAAGCCGCGCAGGATCGACACGATGCCGTCGTGCCGGCTCACCGGATGGAACCCAAGCAGGAACGATGCCGCCCAGAGGCCCCCCACCGCAAACCAGCTGCGCCGCAGCTCGCCGATGATCACGGCGGACTTCGCGACGCGCGTGCATTCCCGCAGCAGGCGCTCCGCCTCCGCGCCGTCGAAGTGGTGCAACACCTGCGAGCAGGTCACGATGTCGATGCTGCTATCGGCGAAGGGCAGCGCCATGGCATCGGCCGCGAGCGCATGCGTACACGCCGTACCCGCCGCCTGCGCCAGGACGGGCACGAGTTCGACGCCGATCGTGGTCATCGGAATCGCCGTCCGCGCCGCCATGCGTTGCGCGGCGCGCGGGATGTCGCCAAGGCCGGTGCCGATGTCGAGCAAGGTGATCCGCCCTGGTGATTTCCCAACCGTCCCTTGACTCGACGACAAGGCGCGCACCACCCGCTGCACCTCGGCCAGCACCGCGCGACGTCCACCGAAGAATCGGTTGGCCAACGCGACATCGCGCAGCGAGCGCAACGCGAGCGCGGGATCCTCGCCGGGATTGTCGAGGATCTCGCTGCCGCGTTGGCGCGCCGGCGTGAACAAGGAGGCGACGCGCCGGCCTATCGTTCCAACTGCGCGTACCCGCCGCGGTAGTAGAGCAGCGGCTTCGCATCGCGCGCGGTCCCCCGCTCCACATGCCCGACCACGATCACATGGTCACCGGCCGGATGACGCGCGACAATGCGGCACTGCATCGACGCCAGGACATCCTCGAGCACCGGGTCGCCCAGTTCGCCTTCGGTGTAGCCGACTCCAGCAAACCGGTCGTCGAACTTACCGGCAAAACGGCGCGACAGCGCCTCCTGGGAGTCGGCAAGCACGTTCACCGCAAAGCTGGTGGCCTGCGCCATCACGGGCGCCATCGTCGCGTCGTTGCCGACGCACACGAGCACGAGGGGCGGGTCGAGGCTGAGCGACGAGAACGCGCTCACGGTCATGCCATGCGGCGTTCCCTGCGCATCCTGCGTGGTGATGACGGTGATGCCAGAGGCAAAGCGGCCGAGAATGGCGCGGAATGAATCGCGATCGATCATCAGGAGAGGAAACGGAGCAGGGTTCGCGGACGCAGCACCGCGGATGGCGGAACGAAGTCGCCCGTGACCCCGATCAACAGGTCAGCGAGATCGCGATCGCGCGTGAGAACACGCGCCGCGTGATTCATTAACGCCGGAAAGGCCACGGCGGCTCCAATGAGCTTTTCGACCCGCCACTTCCCGGCAAAGGTCTGCTTCCGCGCCCGCTCGTACGCCTGCAGCGCGCGACGCACGCCGCGCGCGTTGGCCTGCTCGCGCGCGTGAACCGCGTCGACCGCGAACGGTGTCAGCAGCTCGCCGCCTCGCAGTGCCGCATAGATGCCTTCGCCGGTGAACGGATCGTAGAAGTCGGCAGCGTCGCCCGTGAGCATCGCGCCCGGCGCCCAGGCGCGGGTAGCGTGCGAGGCGAACGGTCCGGTGGCGCGCACCGACGTTTCGCGAACGGCGTCGCGGAAGCGTGGATGCAACGACGGGTGGGCGGCGATCCACGCCTCGAGAAAGGCGGTAGGATCGCCCGCCATGCCCTGCGCCGCACGGCGCGGCACGACCAACGCCACGTTCGTGAGTCCGCCGGACACCGCGGCGAGCCCCACGTAGCCGTTCGTGGTCACGTGCATTTCGCCGAGCGTGCCAATGCCGGCCACGCCGCGGTAGTGCGCCACCAGCGCGACCCGTCGGGGCCAGCGCGATTGGTGCGCGAGTTCCAATCGTCGTGACACGATCGACCGCAGTCCGTCGGCGCCGATCACGAGCGAGGCGCGCATGGTGCGCATGCCGTGCGCCGTGCGCACCTCGACCCCGCACACCGCGCCACTCGCGTCGATCGCCACGCCCTCCACTTTTGCGTCTTCCAACACGCACACACCAGCGGCCCGCGCGCGCTCGATGAGGAGGGTATCGAGAATTTCACGACGCACCCCCAGGCCACGATCGCGAAAACCGCGAAAGCCATGGCGCGCCACGAACTCCCCATGAATGCGGTCGCCCGACGGGGCGTGTACCACCATGCCAGTTAACGAGGCGGCACCGCCCTGCTCGAGCGGAGCCAGCGCGCCCATCGCGTCCAGAATACGGCTCGCTTCCGGACTCACATACTCGGCACAG
The DNA here is from genome assembly GCA_903900795.1 of uncultured Gemmatimonadota bacterium. GTDB lineage: Bacteria > Gemmatimonadota > Gemmatimonadetes > Gemmatimonadales > Gemmatimonadaceae > Gemmatimonas. The sequence continues at coordinate 3,020 of CAIUOO010000189.1, forward strand.
GGTTTGGCGCGGGGAAACCGCGCGCGATCGAGCAGACACACCTCCAGCCCTGCCGTGGCCAGATGCCACGCCGCCGAACTGCCGGCGGGGCCTCCACCCACGACGATCACCTGCCAACGGCGCGAGTAGTCGGACATGAGGCTCGGAAAGGGGCAATGACAACACCGGCAGACTCCTGAGAAGCTAATGCGCCGAGATGGCACGCAGATCCCCCATGCCAGCGAGGGGCCAGCGTAGCGCCAGCAAAGGGCCAGCGTAGCGCCAGCGAGGGGCAAGCCGACGGCGGCCCGCCCTCAGGCCAGCAGCGACGCCAGCCCCCACGCCAGAAAGGCGGCCGACGCCGTACACACCAGGTTGATCGCGTCGTTGCCGAGCCATCGCCAGCCTCCACGATGCTGCGTGTTCGTGCCGCAGGTGTGAAGCGCCTGTTCGGTCGCGGTCTCACAGGACGGGCACCAGCGTCGTTGCTGCACCAGTGCCCCCGCGACGGTATCGACCACCGCGCCGAACACCGCCGCCACCGCCACGACCCACCAGCGTGAAGCCGGGAGGAGCCCGATCGCCACCGCGACGGCCGTCAGGCCGAGCGCACTACCAACCATGGACACGCTCCCCGCCACGCTGACGGCGCCCGACGTACCGGCAGGGACCGGGCGCCCGGTCCGCACGGAGCGTGGCGTGCCGCCGATCCAGGTGCCGATCTCGGTCGCTGTGGTGTCTGCGCCGGCTGCGGCGAGTGCCGCCGTGCCCCATAGGGCGTCGTCGGCGCTCAGATCACCCCGGAGCAGGGTGACGGTGGCCGCCAAGGCAAAGATGCCACCGTTGGCCGTCACCTGCGTTGCGTCGCGCTGACCGCCCTTCTCGACGATACCCACGGTGCGCGCCGCCTTGCGCGCGCGCCCCAGCCGCGAGCCGAGCGTCACCCACGCGAACCATACGATGAGGAAGCCGCCCCACGTGGCACCGGCGCGCAGGGCGATCGATCCGACCACGGCGGCCGCGATCGCACCGCTGGGGCGGAAACTTCCTTTGGACCAGGCGGCGACCGCTATGACCGTCGCCAGGCCGATAGCCACGGGCGTGGACGGACCCGTCACGATCGACCAGGCAGAAATGGCCGCCGACACGACGGGGATCAGTGCGATGCGAGGAGCGGCGCGGCGCGCAGGGACTGCAATGCGCGCTCGAGCCGCGCACAGGGCTCACACGCGCGCAGATGCGCACCGACCAGCTCGGTGAGCGGACGGTCGTGGACATCGAACGCGGTGAGCTCACCATCCGCGAAGGCATCCAGATGCATTCGGATGTGTGCGCAGTCGGCGAGGGACGCGGCCGTCGCGTCGGGCTGAAGGTGCTGTGCCATCGCTGGCATATACGCTGCCTGCGACATTGCCGTCGCGCAAGCGGAGGACCTGAGCATTCGACCGGGCGGTCAGGCCGATCCCGTCAGCTTCGGGGTGCCTTTACGCTCTTCTGCGCTTGTAATCGTGACCGGGGACACGTTAGCATCCTCCGTGTGTCCACTCTGATTGATGGCCGGCCCGCCCGCGCCCCTGTTCCTGCTGAATCCACGCTGGTGCTGTCCGGCAAACCGCTCGACGCGCGGCTCCCGCTGGCGCTGCTCGAGGCCGTCAAGGCGATCGACACGCCAGAAGCGGAATTCGATGCCGAGCTGGTGCATGAGCTGCGCAACAAACGGCTTGGCCTCAGCGACACGGTCTACCAGCAGATCCGTCGCTACAGCGAGGCGGTCCGCGCGCGTCAGCCCGTGGCGTTTGACGAAGTGCTCGCGCTCGCGCGCCTCATCGGCCGTCGTCCCGACGCCGATCTGTCGTTCCGCGAAGCCGGGCGCCGCTGGGCGCGCTCGTACGTGTCGACCATCAGTGGCATCCAGCGCGGCGCCGCTCGGTCGCTCCCGTCCCTGATCGGGCGACCGATCGCCCTGCGACTCCTTCGGATGCTGTCGCGTCGCTACATGAACGGCGTGCTCGTGCGCCAGGGCAGCACGTTGCTCCTCGACGTGGAGTCGCCCGTCTCGGCTGATGCCGGACCGCGTGCGGTCGGCTGTGGACTCTACGAGGCCGCCTTCCGGGAAGCACTGCTCCTGTTGGCCGATGCCGATGGTGCGATCGAGCACGTGATGTGCCGCATGCGCGGTGATGGTCACTGTCAGTGGCGCGCCGAGTGGCGTCGCCGCTGATTTGTTGCGAGGCTCCGCCGAATCGTCGGCGGGGCGTTGACGGTGCACGGTTCCTGACACCCCGAACGCCATGTTGACCCCCGAAATGTTGCCGCGTCTGCAGCAGTTGCTTGCCGACGCCGATCTCGACGGTTGGTTGTTGTACGACTTTCGCGGTACGAATGCCATCGCGTCGGGACTGCTGGGCTTTGACGGCCTCGTGTCGCGCCGCGTGTTCGCGCTCATCCCCCGCGACGGCCTGCCGATCGGCATCGCGCACGCGATCGAGCCCGGCCCGTGGGCGCAGTGGCCGAAGAGCTGGCCGCTGCGGACCTATAGCGGCTGGCGCGCCCTCGAGGCGGAAGTCGCCTCGCTGGTGCAGGGCAAGCGGGTCGCGATGGAGTACTCACCGGGCGATGCGATTCCGTACCTCGATCGCGTACCCGCGGGCGTACTCGAGATGGTGCGCGCGGCCGGCGCGACGGTGGTGTGCTCAGGTGATCTCGTGTCGCAGATCTACGCGACGTGGACCCCCGAGCAGCTGCGCTCGCACGAACGCGCCGCTGAGCGCATCATGCACATTGCACACGAGGCCATTGCGTACGCCGGCGCGATGGTCACGGCGGGAACGCCGGTGGCCGAGCATGAGCTGCAAGCGCGCATTCTCGAGGCATTCGAGCGCGCCGGGCTCGAGACGCATCACGGTCCGGATGTCGCCGCCAGCGAAAGCGCGGCCAATCCGCACTACATGCCGTCGGCCGCGACCCCACGTCTCATTCAGCGCGGTGATACGCTGTTGATCGACTTGTGGGCGCGCGAGCGTCACGGTGGGGTGTACGCCGATCAGACCTGGATGGCGTCGATGGGCGCCCCGGCGCAGCGCGTGGTCACGGTGTGGGAGGCGGTGCGCGATGCGCGCGATGCGGCCCTCACGTTGCTGCAGCGTCGCATCACGGCCGGTCTCCCGGTGCGCGGCGGGGAAGCCGATGACGCGGCACGCGCCGTGATCGAGGCGCGCGGCTTTGGTCCGCAGTTCTGGCACAGGACGGGGCACAGCATCGACGCGCGTGAACTGCATGGGTCGGGACCGCAGATCGACAATCTGGAATCGCGCGACGATCGCCTGCTCATTCCCGGTGTCGGGTTCTCGATCGAACCGGGCATCTACCTACCCGGCGAGTTGGGTGTGCGGTCGGAAGTGAACGCGTACGTGGGCGAGGATGCGTTGTTGGTGACGCCGGGCGTCGTGCAGCGCGACCTGATCGTGGTGTGACGGCACGTCTGCACGGCCGTCGGAGTCTGGTGCTGCTGGCGGCACTGTTCGCATGCGGCGACTCGCGATCGTCGAACGCAGCGAACGTGCGCATTGCAGATGTGCCGATGACGCCGGCTGTGGTCGCTGAGCATGCAACCGCGCTGCCGCGAGACAGTGCGATGCTGTCGCTGGCGCGGGCGGCCGGCGGCGCCGACGGCATGCAGTACACCGTGTCGGCGCAGGCCAGCAGTGGATTCATCGTGGGTAAGATCGGCGGTGGCGAACCGCGAGATACGAGCATCGCGCCCACGCACGATCTCGCGGTATGCCGTCCGTTCACCCAGTCGCTGGTCCCCAGTCATGATGGCGGAATGGGGAACAGTGTGGTGTGGCTGGTGGGCGTCGCGACCGGACCGCGTGACGACGCGCCGCGTCGCGTGCGCGTGATGCTTGCCGGCTGCCGGCTCGATCCGCGCGTGCAGCGCGTGGCAGCGGGTGGCACGGTGATGATCACGTCGCGCGATGCCATGATGACGCGACTGCAGTTCCTCGATGTAGGTGGCGTGTCCGCGTCACGCGGTACCGTGCTGTTCAACGACGCGGGGCAGGTGGTGCCCACCAGCGACGCGGCCAAGGTGCCGGGGCTCGTGCAGATCCGCGACGATCTGCACCCATGGGTACGCGCCTATCTGGCGGTCACGCCGCACCCGTTCGTCGCCGTCACCGCCGCCGACGGCCGGTTTCGCTTCGACGGCGTCCCGCCGGGCCGCTATACGCTGGTAGTGTGGCACGAACGGTTCGGCACCAAGCAGCAGCGCGTGCGGGTGGATGCGCACATTGAAACGCGAGTGGAGCTGGCGTACTGAGACACACCCTCTCGGCGCTCTCATTCGCCGAGAGCCGTTCCGACGGCCTCGCCGAACTGCTCACGCAGAGGCGCAGAGAGCGCAGGGGCCGCAGAGGGGTATGGCGTTCGCTGAACGGGCCGCACCGAGACGATGCGCACAAGAGAAAAACACATCGATTTCTCTGCGTGCTCTGCGCCTCTGCGTACTCGGCGTGATCAGTTCCAGCGACCCCGGACTTACCCGCCACCCCGTCAGCCGCTCAGCTCAGCTGATGCAACCGGGCAAAGAGCCCGTCCTCGCGCCCCAGCAGTTCGTCGTGACTGCCGGTCTCCACGATGCGCCCTTGATCGAGCACAACCACCCGGTCGGCACGACGCACCGTGCTGAGGCGATGCGCGATCAGCAGCGTGGTGCGTCCCTGCAGGAGTTGCTCGAGCGCCTGCTCCACATAGCGCTCACTCTCCGTGTCGAGACTCGACGTGGCCTCGTCGAGGATCACCACCGCCGGATCTTTCAGAAACACCCGCGCGATGGCGATGCGCTGGCGCTGGCCGCCCGAGAGCTTCACCCCGCGCTCACCGACGCGCGTGGTCCACTGTTCGGGGAGACGCTCGATGAACTCCCACGCGTGCGCGGCCTGCGCGGCGCGCATCACGTCGGCGTCGCTGGCATCGGGGCGCGCATACGCAATGTTTTCGCGAATCGTCCCGCTGAACAACACCGGCTCCTGCGGCACGATACCGATCGACGTGCGCAGCGCCTCAAGCGAGAGCGAGCGGATGTCGATGCCGTCAAGCGTGATGCGTCCCGCGGTGACATCCCAGAAGCGCGGCACGAGACTCGCGATGGTGGTCTTGCCAGCGCCCGAGCGCCCAACCAACGCCACGACCTCGCCCGGCGCGATGGCGAGAGAAATACCCTGTACCACGTCGGGCAGATCGGGCTGATACCGGAACGCTACCGCCTCCAGCGTCACCGCGCCGCGGACTGGCTCGGTGAACCGGTGCGGATGCTCCGGCTCGCGCACCGTGGGCTCGGCGTCGAGCAGTTCGAACACGCGGCTCGCGGCGCCGGTGGCTTCCTGAAAGTTGCCGAACAAGGTGGCCAAGGTGCCGACTGCCGCCGCCACGAACAGCGCGTAGAACAGGAACGCCACCAACGTACCGGCCGTGAGCTTGCCCTCGACCACCTGCGCGCCGCCTTGCCACAATACGGCCGCTACCGAGCCGAAGGCGACAAAGCCTACCACGCCAAAGAAAAGGGCGCGGACGCGGGCGCGATATACCGCCACGCCCACGAGATCGTGCAGCAGCGCACTGAAGCGCTGGGTCTCGATCCGCTCGCGGGTGAAACTCTGGACCGTGCGGATGGAGCCGAACGATTCATCCGCCATGCCCATCGCTTCGCCGATGCGGTCCTGCACGCTCGCGCTGGCTTTGCGCAACGCCCGACCAAATGTGAGGGCTGCGCCGACCACCGCCGGCACCACCGCCAGCGTGGTGAGCGTCAGGCGCGGGTTCGTCACAAACATCATCACGATGCCACCAATCAGGAACAGGATCTGCCGTGACAGTTCGGAGATCCACGTGCCGAGCAGCGACTGCAGCAGGGCCAGATCGCTACTCAGACGACTCGTGAGTTCGCCCGTGCGGCGCTCGGTGAAGAACGCCGGCGACAGGCGGATGAGATGCGCATACGTCTGCTCGCGCAGCGCGGCAACGATCCGCTCGGTGGAGGAGCTGAGCAGGAAGACCTGCACAAAGTTCGCGACGCCCTGCACCGCGAAGACGCCCAATAGCCCGAGTGCGAGGCGGTCCAGCGCGCCGCGGTCCTTCTGTTCGAACGCGGCGTCAAGCAGGTACCGCAGCACGGCGGGGAACACGAGCCCCGCCGCCGCGGCCACCACCAGAAAAAACAACGCGACCACCAGCCGCGACGTGTAGGGCCGCACCAGCGGCGCGAGTCGCGCGAGCGGACGAAGTCCCGGGCGCGGTCGCGTCCGCGTCCGCGTCGCCGCGCCGTTCCTCACCGCGTGAGCGCCCGATCGACCGCCATCGCGAGAAAGAGCAGGGCCAGATAGAGCAGCGAGTACTTGTAGACCCACCAAGCCGGACCGGTCCAGGGTTTGGACGCACGGGCCGCGAAGAGCACCTTGAGCACGCCGCCCATCAGCAGGGCGTTCAGCACGATCGCCGACAGCAAATACAGCGTGCCGAACGCGCCGAAGAGCACCGGCAACAGGGTGAGCACGATGAGGATGACCGTGTACCACACCATCTGGTACATCGTCTCGCGTTCACCCCACACCAGCGGCGCCATCGGAACCTTGGCGCGCCCGTAGTCCACCTGCTTGAGCAGGGCGAGTGCCCAGAAATGCGGTGGTGTCCAGTAGAACACGATCAGGAACAGGCACAGCGCCGAGACATCGAGCGTGCCCGTTACCGCCGCCCAGCCCACCAGCGGCGGGAACGCCCCCGCCGCGCCACCGATCACAATGTTCTGCGGTGACGACCGCTTGAGCCACCGCGTATAGATGAACACGTAGAAGTAGAAGCCGGCCAGCGCCAGGCCCGCCGTGAGCACGTTCACGAACTGCGCCAGCATCCAGGTGGCGAAAGTCGCGCAGGCCACCCCGAAGGCCAGCACCTGAATCGGCGACATGCGGCCGCTCGGAATCGGCCGCAGGCGTGTGCGCGCCATGACGTCGTCGATGTCGCGGTCGAGGTACATGTTGACCGCGTTCGCACCGCCCGCCATCAGATAGCCACCAATCGTCACGAGCAGCACCGAGAGCCACGTCGGTGAGCCCGCGGCATACATTGGCGCGACCGTCGTGACGAGCAGGAGCGAGATGATCCGCGGCTTGGTCAGCGCGATCAGATCGCGCGAGAGCGGCGTCGGGGCCTTTTCGGGGTCCAGCGCGACTCCGGTCACAGTGGCAGGGCGCGATACGCGCCAATGAAGACGGCGATCAGTCCACCCACCGGCAGGACCACCCACAGGATTTCCGTCAGCCGATGCGGCGTGGGAACCTGAGACGAAGAGGGCAGGATCGGCAGCGTTCGGAACACGGCGCGCAGAATGAACACTTGCGCGATCACACAGGCCACCACGGCGCTCCAGAACAGCGCGGTCGCGACAGCCGGCGGAAGGGACACAGTCAGGACAGAAGTCATAGCCCATGAAAAGTAGACGACCGCACCCCGTGCGGTACTGCGCGCGGCATACTACCATAGCGTTATGACCTCACCTTCGGTTTCCTCGACCAGCACAAATGCTGGCGCCGGCACGGAATTGCCGCGTCGCTTGGGGCTGTGGAGCGCGATTGCCATTCTGGTCGGCACCACGATCGGCTCGGGAATCTTCCGCTCCCCGGCCGGTATTGCCGACAAGCTTCCCGGTCCACTGCCCCTGATGGCCGTCTGGGCGACCGGCGGCATCTTCGCCCTCTGTGGCGCCCTGACCTTGGCCGAACTGGCCGGCGCCATGCCGCGGACCGGTGGCTACTTCGTGTATATCCGTGAGGCCTGGGGTCGCTTACCCGCCTTTCTATATGGCTGGTCGGAGCTGACCCTCATCCGGGCCGCGGCACTGGGCGGCATCTCGACCACCTTCGCCGAGTATCTGCTGCGAGGGCTCGGCTTCAATCCGTCCCTCGCACCCTACGACACCTACGCCCATTGGATTGCCGCCGCCACCGTGGCTCTCATGGCGGTGATCAATGTGGTGGGGCTCAAGTGGGGGGCGCTGGTGCAGAACTTCACCACGGTCGCCAAGTATGGCGGCCTCATGCTGATCATTCTGCTGGCGCTCATTCTGGGTCTGCCGCAAACGGGTGGCCACTTCACGCCGGCCATGCCCCCCGGCAGCTTCTCGGTGTCCGCCTTTGGCCTGGCCTTGGTGTCGGTGCTCTGGGCCTTCGACGGATGGGGTGACCTCAGCAAGGTGGCCGGTGAGGTAAAAGACCCTGAGAAGACGCTGCCCAAGGCGATCGTCCTCGGCACGCTCAGCATCATTTTCATCTATCTGCTGGCCAACA
>CAIUOO010000190.1 GCA_903900795.1 uncultured Gemmatimonadota bacterium
CAACGGACTCGGCGCGCCGCCGGGCACGTACACCGTGAAGGTGACCGCGGGCGGCATCACGAAGTCGGTGCCGATGCGCGTGCGCATCGATCCGCGCTTGGCGGCCGACGGCACGACGGAAGCGGATTTGCAGGCGCAGTACGCGCACAACCTGAAGATGCGTGAGATGGTAGCCGACGTGAACGCGCTGCTGGCGCGCGTGCGCACGGCCGAGGCCAAATACAAGGGCGCCACAGGTGCGGCGGCCGACACAGCCACGAAGGTGAAGGAGGTGAGCGAGATCGTGAATACGCAGCCCATTCGTTACGGCAAGCCGGGACTGCAGGCGCACATCACGTACCTGGCGGGCATGACGGCTCGCGCCGACCAGAAGGTCGGACTGGACGCGCTCGAGCGGTACACGTTCCTGCGCAAGGAACTGGAAGCCGCGAAGGCCAAGCTCGATCGCGCGATCGGGCCGGCCACCCGCATGTAATCGCGAGTCATGCTTGACGCGATTCGCAAGTTGATCGGAGTTAGCGTACCGGGGACTCCCGGCACGCACTCCCGGGTGCATCCGCACGACGTGAGGGTGGCGGCGTGCGCCCTGCTGGTGGAGCTGGCCTGCGCCGATGGCGAGTTCAGCGCGGCTGAGCAGGCGCGGATCATGGACATTTTGCAGCGGCACTTCGGCGTGGACGAAGCCGGTGCGCGGCGCATGCTGGCCGAGGCGGCCGCGGCCAATCATGACGCGGTTGACCACTTCGTGTTTACGCGGCAGGTGGTGAAGGACTACGACGTGGCGCAGCGCATCGTGCTGGCGGAGCTGATGTGGCAGGTGGCGCTGGCCGATGGATCCCTGGACAGTCAGGAGTCGTACCTCATGCGGAAGCTGGCCAGCCTGCTGCAGCTGGAGCCGGCGTTCCTGGCCCAGGCCCGGAAGAAGGCGGAGTAGGGGATCCCTCGGTGTCGGGAACCCTACCGTCGCCGTTTGGGTAAATTCCCCAGCTGGTGTCGATCCCGCTTTCCCCATTACCGACCAACCACACACTATGTCGCTCTCCCATACGCTTCTTCGCGGCGCCTACGCTGTCGCTGCTCTGTCGATGATCACGGTGTCTGCTTCCGCCCAGGGCGCCATGAAGATGGATCCCAAAGCGCCCGCATCGCCGCGCGATTCCGTGGCCACCACGGTGGCTGGCGCGAGCATCACCGTGAACTACGGCCGCCCGTCCAAGCGTGGCCGCGTGATTTTCAACGGCCTTGGTGACATGAAGTGGGGCATGGTGTGGCGCACGGGCGCCAACGAAGCCACGCACTTCACCACCAGCAAGCCGCTGGCCTTTGGCGCGATCACGGTGCCGGCCGGTACCTACACGCTGTTCACGAAGCTCGAAGAAAATGGCAAGTGGGAGCTGGTGGTGAACAAGCAGACGAAGCAGTGGGGCACCGCCTACGATGCCAAGCAGGATCTCGTGCGCATTCCGATGACGGTGACGAGCAACAACGCCGTGGTCGAGACGATGGAGATCATGGTGAAGCCGGCGGGCAAGGGCGGCGAGATTATCGTGGCGTGGGATACGTACAAGGCCGTGGCTGGGTTTACGGCGAAGTAGGGGGTAGGGCGTACGAAGCACGGGGGCCGAAGCGCGTTCGCTTCGGCCCCCGTTTTCGTTTTCCCTGCGCGACGATTGCCTACTTCGGCGGGACGACGTCGAAGTTCAACTGGTAGATGTCCTCGACGCGCGTGCCCGGCGGGAGCATCTGCAGGTCGTTGATGAGACCGGTATGCAGGTCGTACACCCAGCCATGCAGGTGAATCTCGTGGCCCGTCTGCCACGCGTGCTGCACGAACGACGTCTCGGCGAGCTTCCAGACCTGCTCCTGGACGTTCAGTTCGACCATGCGGCGCAGGCGACGGTCGGGGTCGGCGATCCCGTCAAGCTCGTGCCGGTGAATGCGGTACACGTCCTTGATGTTGCGGAGCCACTTGTTGATGAGCCCCAAGTGCTTGTTCGAGAGCGCATTCTTGACGCCACCGCACCCGTAGTGACCGCAGACGATGATGTGCTTCACCTTCAACACCTCAACCGCGTACTGGAGCACGCTGAGCATGTTAAAGTCGGTATGGATCACCTGATTGGCGACGTTCCGATGCACAAACAGCTCGCCTGGTTCGGTGCCGGTGACATCTTCGGCGGGCACGCGGCTGTCGGAGCAGCCGATCCAGAGAAACTCCGGCGTCTGGTCGTCGGCCATGCGCAGGAAGTAGTCGTCACGGACGTTGAGCTTGTCCTGCACCCACGCCTTGTTGGCAAGGAGCAGCTTCTTATACGACTCCATTGGTCCGTCTCCCCTTCCGGTAGTTTTGCGATTTGTTGTGGAATTGCTTGAACTCGATGGCAATCTGCTTGTGTTGCGCTCCCTCCGTGAAGTCCGCAATCACGTCGTACAGGTCGCTGTCGATGAAGATGGCCTTCGTTCCGTCAATGATGACGCTGGACTGCGCGGGGAGTGATGCGAGTTTGTCCTTGAGTTCAGACTTGTTGACAAACGACGCATCCTTATTGAAGCGCAGCAGGTACATCGAGTCCTGATGCACCAGCGTAAACGCCGAATGGTGATTCGTGCGGATCACGAAGATCACGCCGAAGACCACGCCGATCAGCACGCCGATCAAGAGGTCGGTGAAGATGATCGCCAGGACCGTCACGATGAACGGGATGAACTGATCGAGACCCGCCTTCCACGAGTTACGGTATAACGCGGGCTTGGTCAGCTTGTACCCGACCATCAGCAGGACCGCGGCCAAACTGGCCAGCGGGATGCGATTTAACAGGCCCGGAATCGCGACCACGCACACCAGCAGCAGGACGCCGTGGATGAACGCGGACCACCGCGACCGGGCGCCGGCGTACACATTGGCTGAACTGCGCACGATGACCGCCGTGACGGGCAGACCGCCAAGCATCCCGGCGGCGATATTGCCCACGCCTTGCGCCAGCAGTTCGCGGTCTGGATCAGAAATCCGTCGCTGCGGATCGAGCTTGTCGGACGCTTCGAGCGAAAGCAGCGATTCGATGCTCGCGACAATGGCGAGCGTGAGGCCGGTGGAGTAGATCCGGCGATCCGTCCACCGCGACCAGTCCGGTCCGGACAGCTGCGCCAGCAGTTCAGCCGGGCCGCCGGCTGGCAGCGCCACGAGGTGTCCGTCTTCGGCGCGCAGGAAGAAGTCGGGCGAGAACGTCCGGAATAGTTCGTTCAGCAGAATGCCGACCGCCACGACGATGAGGGCGCCAGGTACCATGGTCAGCGCCTTGCGGGCCTTGACCCACGGAGTCTCCCACGCGAGCAGGATGGCGAGCGAGACCAGCGTGATGACGATGGCCTCGCCATTCGCCGACACGACGGCATCCGATATATCCGACAGCGTCGTCGACCGACCATCGGCCGATCGGAAGAAGTCGAAGTCGCCCTCGTATCCCGTATCGCGGCCAAGCGCGTGCGGAATTTGCTTGAGGATGATGACGACGCCGATCGCTGCCAGCATCCCCTTGATGACCGCGTTAGGCACATAGTTGGCGATGCGCCCGGCGCGCAGCAATCCGAAGCTCAACTGCAGTACACCGGCCACCAGCACCGCCAGCAGGAACGCCTGGAACGACCCCAGCGACTGAATCGCTGTCGCCACGATCACGGCCAGGCCCGCCGCCGGTCCGCTCACACTCACCGAGGACCCGGAGAGCAGCGCGACGATCAGACCACCGATGATGCCGGCGATGACGCCCGAGAACAGCGGCGCTCCGGAGGCAAGCGCGATACCAAGGCACAGCGGCAGCGCGACGAGGAAGACGACGAGTCCAGCCGGCGCGTCGTCCGCCAGCGATATCTTTCGGTCTTGCATTGACATCAGTGTCCCCTCGCCCCCGCATCACGGTCGCGCGGGTCCGCCGCCCCTTGCCGCACGCCATTGGCGGTCACGAAAATCGAATGCGCGGTGCCTTGGTTGCCGCCAAGGCGTACGGTGTGGCCCATGGCTTCCAGCGCCTGCACCGTTTCTGGTCGCGTGCCGTTGCGCTCCATCGTGATCACGTTGGGCAACCACTGATGATGTAAGCGAGGCGCGTTGACGGCGTCCTGCACAGGCATCTGAAAGTCAACGAGATTGAGCACCACTTCCATGACGGTGTTGATGATCGTGCGTCCGCCGGGACTACCGACCACGGCCACCAGCTTGCCGTCCTTGGCGAGAATCATCGGCGTCATGCTGGAGAGCATGCGCTTGCCGGGCTGCGTAATGTTGGGCTTCGTGCCCACCAAGCCGGTGCTGTCGGTAAGACCGGGCTTGCCGTTGAAGTCGCCCATCTCGTTGTTTAGCAAGAATCCGGCACCATTGACGACGGCACCCAATCCGTAGCCCGCTTCGAGCGTGTACGTGACCGACACGGCCATACCGTCTTTGTCGACCACCGAGTAGTGCGTGGTTTCGTCGCTCTCGTAGCCCTGCGCCACATCGGCGGGTGACGACGGCGAGGCCTTGTCGCGTTGAATCGTGCTGCGCAGTTCCGTCGCGTACGCCTTGCTCATCAACTTCTCGAGCGGCGGCGTGGTGAAATCGGGATCGCCTAAGTACAGCGCGCGATCGCGGAAGGCGCGTCGCATGCTTTCGGCGAGATAGTGCACGTACTGCGGCGAGTTATGACCCAGGCTCTTGAGGTCGTACCCTTCGAGAATGTTCAGCATCTCGATCATCGCCGTCCCACCGGAACTCGGCGGCGGCATCGAGATGATCTCATAGCCGCGATAGCTGCCCTTCACGGCGGCGCGTTCGGCCGGCTGATAGGCCGCCAAGTCCGCTTCATTGATCAGGCCACCGTGTGACGCCATTTCCTCGGCGATCAGCTTGGCCGTGGTGCCTTTGTAGAATCCGTCGCGCCCCTGATCACGCACGCGGGTGAGGGTCTTGGCGAGATCGCCCAGCACCAGCTTCTCGCCCTCGGCGTAGGGCTGGCCGTTCTTGTAGTACGCTGCGATGGTGGCGGGATACGCCGACAGCCGCGTCTGGGCGCCTTTGAGTGACGCCGCCAATCCGCTCGGGACGGCAAAACCATCGCCTGCGAGTCGTACGGAAGGATCAACCAATTTGGCCCACGACACCTTGCCGTACTTCTGGTGTGCATGCGCGAAGCCGGCCACGGTACCCGGCACGCCCACGCTCTTGTGCGAGTTGTGGTGAATGCGCGCCGAGTAGGCACCGGTGCTGTCGAGGAACATCTCCGGGGTGGCGCGGGCCGGGGCTTTCTCGCGGAAGTCGATGGTGGTCGTCTTGCCGTCGGGGAAGCGGACCACCATGAAGCCGCCACCGCCGATATTGCCTGCGGTAGGGTAGGTGACTGCCAGGGCGAAGCCGGTGGCGATGGCGGCGTCAATGGCGTTGCCGCCGTTGGCCAGCACATCGCGCCCAGCTTGACTGGCAATCGCGCTGGCGGAGACGACCATGCCCTTGGGGGCGTCGACGGCGGCGCGTGGGGCCCGGGCGGCGGAGGGTTCCTGCGCGCCGAGGGCGAGGGGAAGGATGGCGCCGGCCAGCCAGAAACGGGCGGCCACGCGAGCGGGCAGGGTGGTGAAGGCCATGGATCGGCGGAAGGAGGGGGAAAGACTGGCCAATCGAAAACGGCATGCCTCAAACGGCAATCCCAGAATATGTCATGGATTCCCTCAGCGTTACCGGCGCGCGCGAAAATGTCGAGCAGGTGTGACCTTGCTGAGTAATACAATATACAATATTGTAATATCATGAATGATATGGGCCGCATCGGCGCGCTGGTGAAGGAGATGCGACGGCACGCGCAGCTCACCCAGCGCGAGCTCGCCGAACGTGCCGGCACATCGCAGTCGGCCATCGCAAAGCTCGAACAGGGCGAGTCGAATCCCACGATCGACACGATCGAGCGGTGGGCGAGAGCGGCCGGGTTCGCGGTGCAGTTCACGCTGGTGCCGCTACCAGTGGTCGACCCAGTGGTGGAGCGATACAAGCGGGACGTCGACCGTAGCCTCCTCCGTGAAAACCTCCGGAAGTCCGTGCACGAGCGCCTGCGGTCACTCGGCGAGTGGCAGACCGACCTGCACACGCTGCAGTACGCCGTCACGCGCGCCCGCGCGAAGAAGGTCGCCGAAACGCCGCCGTCCACACCGTCATGACCCAACTCGAACGATTGCTCACGGCGCTTTGCGATGCCGAGGTGGAGTTCATCCTTGTGGGTGGCGTGGCTGCACGGGCGCACGGCTCGTCGCGACTCACGGACGATCTCGACGTCGCGTACGCGCGCTCGCCGGCCAACCTGACGCGGATCGTGACGGCTCTGGCGCCGTTCGCGCCGTACCTGCGAGGCGCTCCGCCAGGCCTTCCGTTCGACTGGTCGGTGGCGACCCTCCGGGCCGGGCTCAATTTCACCCTCACCACCTCGATTGGCGCGATCGACCTGCTCGGCGAAATCACCGGCGGTGGGCCGTACGACGCGCTGCGGCCGCATGCCATCACGGTCACGGCGTTCGGACGCGAGCTGCAGCTGCTCGACCTGCCGTGGTTGATCCACGTGAAGCGCGCGGCTGGCCGGCCCAAGGACCTGGAGGTCATCGCCGAGCTGGAGGCGCTTCAGGAAGAGATGGGCTGATGACGGGGAGGTTGGACCGGCCGAATCTACCTTTTCCCCCCAGCCCTGACTATGCTTCAAGGCTCCCCGGAAACGGGGACCCGGGTGCGGGTCGGAAACGCCGACTTTGCGACGAGCCCGGAACGCCGGCAACCCTGCAAAGGGCTATCTGCTGGCGAGCTGTCCCAACTGTCTGAACTGAGATCGCAACATGGCCGTCAAGATTCGTCTCCGCCGCGAAGGCCGGAAGAAGACCCCGATGTACCGTATCGTCATTGCCGATTCGAAGGCGCCGCGCGACGGCCGTTTCATCGAGATCATCGGACAGTACCAGCCGCAGCTTGGTGAGAATGCGCTCAACCTGAAGCACGATCGCGTTGAGTATTGGATGAACGTCGGCGCGCTTCCTACCGACACCGTCCGCTCGCTCCTCCGCCGCGCCGGCATCCTCAAGTCGCGTCACGAGGCGCGCCTTGCGGCCAAGCTGCAGGGCAGTGCGGTCGCCCTCCCCGAGGCGTGATCTGCCGGACTATGTGATTGTCGGCAAGGTGCGTCGCGCGCATGGTGTGCGCGGCGCCTGGGCCGTTGAGTCGCTCTCTGCGGCGCCGGACGTGATTTTCACGTCCGGCGCTGTCATTTATGCGGGTGACCGCAAGGGCGAAATCAGCGGCGACGCCACCGCGGCCATGCTGCACATCGAAGACGGCCGTCCGATGAACAAGGACTGGCTCGTGCGCGTCACAGAGGTGACCGACCGCGATGCAGCCGAAACGTGGCGCGGCCGCTACCTGCTGGCGGACACCGCCGACATGCCTGAGTTGGACGACGATGAGCTGTACATCTTCGCGCTCATCGGCATGCAGGTCGAAGTGGATGGCCAGGGACACGTGGGCGAAGTGCGCGATGTCTATGAGGCGCCGCAGGGGTTGATCATCGAAGTCGAGACGGCCACCGGTCGTCCGCTCGTGCCCTGGCGCCCCGAGATCATCGAGCGCGTG
Source organism: uncultured Gemmatimonadota bacterium (assembly GCA_903900795.1). Lineage (GTDB taxonomy): Bacteria > Gemmatimonadota > Gemmatimonadetes > Gemmatimonadales > Gemmatimonadaceae > Gemmatimonas. The sequence continues at coordinate 7,631 of CAIUOO010000190.1, forward strand.
GACGAGGAGCGCAACACGATCGTGCTCAAGCCGCTCGACGGCTTGCTCGACAGCTAACGCGGTCACGAGACCACCGCCGTGCTGCGCATCAATGTCGTGACGATTTTCCCTGAGTTTTTTGCGGGGCCGCTGTCCATCAGCATACCGGCCAAGGCCGCCGGCACCGGTGGCGTGGCGTATAACATGATCGACCTGCGCACGTTCACGTACGACCGGCATCGCACCGTCGACGACTATCCGTTCGGCGGCGGGCCGGGCATGGTGATGAAGCCCGGCCCGTTCTTCGAAGCGGTCGAGTCGGTGCAGGCCAGGGCGCCGATCGTGCTGCTCTCACCGCGCGGTCGTCGCTTTTCGCACGCCGACGCCGTGCGCTTTGCCGCCGGCACCGAACTCACACTGCTTTGCGGGCATTACAAGGACATCGATGAGCGGGTGGCCACTCATTTGGCCACCGAAGAGCTGTCACTCGGCGATTTCGTGCTGAGCGGCGGTGAGCCGGCCGCGCTGGCGATCATCGATGCCACCGTGCGCCTGCTGCCGGGCGCCATGAGCGACCTGGACAGCGCACGCACCGATTCCTTCTACGATCGCGGCATCAGCGCGCCCAGCTATACGCGGCCCGCTGAGTTTCGTGGCTACACGGTGCCTGACGTGCTGGTTGGTGGTGATCACGCCAAGGTGGCGGCGTGGCGCAACGAGCAAAGCCTGCAGCGCACGCGTGAAGCCGAGGCGCGCGATCGCGCCGAGTGGACTGCGCGCGAGGGGACGATCGCGACGCGTGAAGCGGCCATTTCGGCCGTGGAGCGCGTGCAGGCGGCAAAGGCGTTGAAGAAGGCGAAAGAAAAGGCCGCCAAGGAGCGCGCGCGGGCGCGGGCAGCGAGAGAGACCGAATGAGCCTGCGCGTATTCGTCACCGGCGGCACGTTCGACAAGGAGTACGACGAGCTCACGGGCACGTTGCACTTCGAGGCCACGCATGTCGACGAGATGCTGCGGCGCGGCCGCTGCATGCTCGACTTGAACGTCGAGGTGCTGATGATGATCGACAGCCTCGACATGAAGGACTCGGACCGGCACCGTATCGCGGAGGCCTGCAGCGCCTGCACCGACACGCAGATCGTGATCACGCACGGCACCGACACCATGGTGGAGACGGCGGCCGTCATCGCCGCCGCCATTTCCACCAAGACCATTGTGCTCACCGGCGCGATGGTGCCGTATGCGTTCGGCAGCTCCGATGGCCTGTTCAACCTCGGCAGCGCGCTGAGCTTCGTGCAGGCCTTGGCACCAGGCGTGTACGTGGCCATGAACGGGCGCTGCTTCCGCTGGGATGACGTGCGCAAAAACAGGGACGTCGGCGTATTCGAGCCGCTGGGCAAGGCGTAGCAAGAGGCCTCGTCGGCGGCTATTCTTCGGGATTCGTTCCCACTCCCCTCTCCGAACTTCTTCGGTACCCCCGGCATGGCCAAGATCAAGGTTGTGAACCCCGTCGTCGAGATGGACGGCGACGAGATGACGCGCATTATCTGGCAGTTCATCAAGGACAAGCTCATCCTGCCGTATCTCGACGTCGAACTCGAGTACTACGACCTCGGCATCGAGCACCGCGACGCGACGAACGACCAGGTCACGATCGACTCGGCCGAAGCCACCAAGAAGCACGGTGTGGCAGTGAAGTGCGCGACGATTACGCCTGATGAAGCCCGCGTGAAGGAGTTCGGGCTCAAGAAGATGTGGAAGAGCCCCAACGGCACGATCCGCAACATCCTGGGCGGCGTGATCTTCCGCGAGCCGATCATCATCTCG
>CAIUOO010000191.1 GCA_903900795.1 uncultured Gemmatimonadota bacterium
CGGCGGCTTGCTGAAGCATGCCCGCGCGTTGTGCGCGGTGACGAATCCTCTGGTGAATTCCTACAAGCGTCTTGTTCCGGGATTCGAGGCGCCGGTGAACGTGGCGTGGAGCATGCGTAACCGTTCGCCGATGATCCGTGTGCCGGAGCGCCGTGGCATGGGGACCCGTCTGGAATTGCGCACGCCGGATCCGAGTGCGAACCCGTATCTTGCACTCACCGCTATGCTGGCCGCCGGTCTGGATGGCATCGAGACGCGGGCGGATTGGCGGGAACCGGTGAATACGAATATCTGGGAGATGTCGTTCCGCGAGCGTCGACGGTTGCGGGTGGACGACTTGCCGCAGGACCTCAGCGAAGCGTGCGACGAGTTGGAGAAGAACGACGTGATGCGGGCCGCGCTGGGCGAACACATTACCGAGCAGTTTCTGGCGGCGAAGCGTTCCGAGTGGCGCGAGTACAATCAGCAGGTGAGTGCCTGGGAGCTCGAACGCTACCTGGCGAAGTACTGAGCTTTTTTCTTTGGGAGACGTGATGAGCGTTCGTTCGTTGTTCGCGCGGGCCGATGAGGTGTTGGCGCAGCGCTATCCGTTCGTGCTGCCCGCCTTGGGGTATGACGCGAAGGCCATCGAGCCGGCGATCGATGCGCAGACGATGACGATTCACCACGACCGCCATCATGCGGCGTACGTGACGAATCTGAACAAGGCGCTGGAGGCGTTCCCCGATCTCCATCAATACACGCTGGGCGAACTGCTGATGGGGATGCGCAAGTGGCCGGCGGCGGTGCAGACGGCGATCCGCAACAACGGTGGCGGCCACGCCAATCACGCGCTGTACTGGGGGCTGCTGGCGCCGGGGAGTGCGACGTCGGCCGCGCCAAGTGGCCAGCTGAGTGAGATGATCGTGCGCGATTTCTCAACGCTCGACGCGTGCAAGGCGGCGCTCAAGGCGACCGGACTGGCGCAGTTCGGCTCGGGGTGGGCGTGGCTGGTGAAGACGGCCACGAGCCGGCTGGTGGTGCGCGGACTTCCGAATCAGGATTCCCCGCTGCTGGAGGGCGAGTTGCCGATCGTCGGTCTCGACGTGTGGGAGCACGCGTACTATCTGAAGTATCAGAACCGCCGCGCCGATTATCTCGATGCGCTGCTGGCGCGCCTCAATTGGGACGTGGCAAGTGCACAGCTGCGGCGGTGAACCCGCCGCCCGAAACTTCGACTCAAGACCCGAGACTCACGTGAGTGGTGGGTTTTGAGTCGAAGTTTCGAGTCGTGAGCTCGTTGCTTCGTTATCAGCCGCCGCCGCCGAATCCGAACCGACGTCCGCTTTCGCCCAGCGTGCCGAAGCGCTGGTTGACGACGGTGTTGTAGATCGATCCGAACGTGTAGCCGATGCCAACGAAGGTGTTGTAGCGAAAGTTCGTCTGCAGCTGCTGGCGCTGCGTCAGAATGTCGCGCTCCGACTGGACGTTACGAGCGATGTAGATCTGATCGCGCACGCGTGACGCCGACCCGCGGAAGTTGAGCGAGAAGCCACGGCCAAGGCGCAGGTCGACGAAGCCGGAGACGGTGAGGAGGTTGCGCTGGGGGTCGTGCAGGTAGTGCGATCCTTCGAGGGACAGATTGGTGTTTCCCCACTTCTGACGCTGTGTGGTGGCGATCAGCAGCGAATGATTGCCGCGGGTCTCTCGATCTTGATCGAAGACCGTCGTGTTGTTGTACTGGTAGTGATTCAAGCCGAGCGTGTAAAGCAATGTGAGCTGGCGGCGGGTGGCTTCGGTCCACGGGAAGATGTTGTACTCGAGGGCCGGCGCGAGGCGCATGGAGAGCCGCTGGTTCAGGATTTCGCTGAACCCGCCGGAGACCTTGAGTCCGGCCGTGAGGTGTCCGGTGAGCGTCTTTCCAAACAAGGCGTTGACGGACGACGCCCGCTGCAACACGATCACCGACACGGTGTCGCGCAGTGCCGAGTTGCTGCTGTTGGCGACGAACACCTTGAAGTCGCGCTCGTTGTAGCTGGCACTGCCGCCGATGTTGATCTTCCATTGCTCGGTCGTCCGCGCGGCGGAGATCGAGGTCGAGAGATTGGTCTGCTTCACGAGCTGCTCGCCGTTGGCCGAGATGTTGCCATCAATGCGGTAGAGCCAGAAATTCCATCTGTCTTTGACGTTGCGCGGGTTCGCCTGCTGTGGCGCGGGACCGCCGGCGAGTGACAGACGTAGGCGGGAGGCAATGGGCGTGCGGGCAATGAATGGCGCGAGGCCGAGCTGGAAGGTGCGCACCAGTTCGCGCCGCACGCGGTCGTCGGCATCGTTCGGCAGCGTATTGATGACAAGCGTGTCGATCTTGCCGGCGTAGTTCTTCTGGCCGAGGAAATTGACGGTGATCTCGCGACCGCCGTTGCCGGCGTTCAGACTGGTGAGGAGGAGATGCACATCGCTGTCGAAGCGATCGCGCACCCAGTTCACGAAGCCAAGTTCCTGCACGAAGAAGTCGCGATCGCATCCGCGAACGCCGCCCTGACAGTCCAGGTAGACGCGGAGCGCGGATTTGAG
>CAIUOO010000192.1 GCA_903900795.1 uncultured Gemmatimonadota bacterium
CGCTGTTTGGCGCGTGCCTCGAACATGTTGCCGGCGAGAATCAGCGCGATGATGAGGACGACCGCTTCGTAGTACACATCGGGCGCCACGCCGCGGCTGATGAAGAAGTCCGGTACGACGGTGGCCACCAGCGAGTACAAAAATGCTGCCCCGGTGCCAACCGCCACCAGCGTGTTCATGTCGGCGGCGTGATGCCGAAAGGCGCTCCACGCGCCGGTGTAGAAGTGTCGGCCGGCCCACGCCATCACGCCGAGCGTCAGCACGAGCAGGAGCCAGGTCGTGACGCGCGGATCGACGGCGTACATCCACGGGGCGACACGGCGCCACGCGGGATCGAGCACGGTCATCGTCCACCGCATGAACGGATCGCCCACGGTGGAGGCACCGTCATGCGTGTGCATGGTCGCCGCCAGCTGGCTCATGAGCGGCATCGAAATGAGCATCGCGAACAGGCCCACGATGCCGCTGACGATCGCCTTGCGTCGCACGGCGACATACTCGGTGCTCGCGCTGTCGTCGCGCGCATCTTGCTCCTGGAGCGCCGTCTGATCGGGCACCGCCAGCGCCGCGCCGTAGCCCACGTCGCGGATCACCTCCACGAGCGCTTCCGGGGACGTGGTGGCCGGGTCGAAGGTGATGGTGGCGTCGTTGAGAATCAGGTTCACGCTGGCGTCGTTGACGCCCGGCTGCTTTTGCAGCGTCCGCTGCACGCGCGACTGACACGCCGCGCAGGTCATCCCCGTGACCGGGATGCGAACCGTGCGTGGCCCGGTGGCCGTGGGTGCGGTCACGGGGCGTCCTTTGGAGGCGCGGTCTTGCCGGCCAGAAAGAAATACCAGTTGATCCAGGCGATCAGGGCGACCCCCGCGATCGCGACGAGCCACTCGGTGCGGCTCATGACGGCTCCTGAGTTAGGCGGCCGACACCACGTGGTAGCCTTCTTCTTCGACGGCCTTGGTGATGTCGGTCGGCGTGGTGGCGGTCGGGTCGTATTCCACCGACGCCGTGCCGATGGTTACCTGATCAACGCTGACGCCAGCGACGCCCTTGAGCGCGCGGGTGACGCCGGCCACGCAATGGCCACAGGTCATGCCGGTGATCTGCATCGTGAGCTTGTCCATCGATCTACCCGTTGACATGAGGAATGGGGGCTATGCAACTTCTTTCAAGTTGTATACCCCCCACCCCTATGTCAACTGGCTCGGATTCGCACTGCTGATTCCGCCCTAGTCAACTGGCCCCCCCCGTGGCCTCCGTGTTCTCCTTTTCTCTGCGTGATCGGTTCAGCGAAGCTCGCCACCGACCCCGGGGTGCCCGATCACGCAGAGAGGCAGAGGTCGCAGAGGTCGCAGAGCAATCTGGGAGTGGCGTTCCCCCGCCGCGACTTCCGCCGGCGCTGGCGAGCGATCGCGTCGGAGAGCAGGTTGGGGTATGTCTTCCTCACGCACCGCCGCCGCCCTCGTGGCGATCGCCCTGTCCGCCCCCGTCGAGGTGTCGCTCGCCCAGGCACCCCTGCCGCAGTTCGATCGCGTGCTCCTGCTCGAGACCACCTCCGAAACCTCCGCCAATGCCAGCATTGGCGATGTGAACGGGGACGGCAAGCCGGACATCATGCTGGCCAAGGGGCGCCACTGGCCGTTGATCGACCGGGTCCTGCTTGGCGACGGGAAGGGGGGCTTTGCGCCCGCCACCGATCTGGGTACCGCGTCCGATCGCTCGTACGCTGCGCGTCTGGTCGATCTCGACCGGGACGGCGATCTCGACGTCGTGCTCAGTAACGACCGTCCGGATCCGAGTCTCGTGTACTTCAACGACGGCAAGGGGCACTTCACGGTGGGCTCGACCTTCGGCAAGGCCGAGTGGCCGACGCGCAACGCCAGTGTCGCTGACGTGAATGGCGACGGCCTGCCCGACATCATTGTGGCCAACCGCTACGGCAAGAACCCCGGCGGCAACTACCTCTGCCTCAATCGCGGGGCGGGGCGGTTCGACGACCAATGCCAGCGCTTCTCGCAGGAGTCGGCCACCACGATCACCCCGGCCGATGTGAACCGCGACGGGCTGATCGATCTGATCGTGCCGCATCGCGACGGCGGACAGAGCATGGTGTACCTGCAGCAGGCGCGCACCGGCGCCGAACCGATGTTCACGGGCGTGCCGTTCGGGCCTGTCGCCGCCGCCATTCGCGCCTCGGAGTCGGGCGACTTCAACGGCGACGGATTGGTGGATCTGGTGGCCATCGACGAAGCCAACGGGCTCTCCCTGTACGCTGGCACCCGCGAGGGTGGGTTTGCGGCTGGCGTGTCGTTGGGCCGGGCAAAAACAGCGCCGTACGCCCTCGCGGTGGGTGATCTCAACGCCGATGGGCTGACGGACGTGGTCGTGGGCTACGTCCAGGCGTTGTCGGTGGCGTACATCCGCACCGGCGCCACCTTTACCCCCGTGTCGTTCGGCGACGGCCGGGGCACGGTGTACGGCTTCGCCATCGGCGATGTGGACATGGACGGTCAGATGGACATCGCGGCGGGGCGTTCGGAAGCCCCCAACGTGTTGTACTTCGGGAAGACGAGCGCGGTGACGTCGCCGCGAGAGGCCGCGCCGCAACGGAAGGAGTGAGGCACGTCGCGGGTGTCATTGTGGGACGGCGTCCGCCAAGTTCCGGCAGACCTCTCACCCGCCACTCGCTGCCGACGTCTCGCCTGCCTGTCGTCCCCCAGTTCGACGACAAGCGCTTTGAACGGCGGTGACGTTACGTCACGTGACGTCACGCCGTCTCTCAACGTGGAAGCCGACCTGCTCTACCTCCCAGCCGACCCGGCGTCGCCGGTGCTCGTGCGCATCTTCCAGACACATGGCCCGCGTATGCATCCGAACGGTGGGCGTCACCGCATCGTGACGTCACCCAATCATGTCGTCGGTCTGATCAACCGTGGCAACCCCGAGGAGTACATGGTACGAGCGCTGGCCGAGACGATCATCGAGCCGGCCGGATCGCCGTGCACGCGGGTGGGTCACCCGCTGCCGTCCGACGAGCCGCGAGTGCGTTCGTGACCACCGACGTGCCGTTTCTGTCGGTGGTGGTGCCGGCGTATCGCTGCGCTGCCTACTTGCAGCAGACCTTGCAGGGGTTGCAGGCCAGCGATCTGCCGCGGGCGTCATGGGAACTCATCGTCGTGGACGACGGCAGTCCCGATGACACCGCCGACGTGGCGCGCGCGGTGGCGGATCAGGTGCTGCGCGTGGCCGACGGGCCGCGTGGACCCGCGCATGCCCGCAACATGGGAGCGCGCGCCGCTCGGGGCACGGTGCTGGTGTTCATCGATGCCGATGTCGTGGTCGCTCCGCGCACGCTCCGTGGCTTTGCCGCGCACTTTGCGGGCGATCCCACCCTCGGGGCCGCCTTCGGTGCCTACGACGACGCGCCGGCGGAAACGGATTTCATCTCGCAGTATCGCAACCTGCTGCATCGCTACGTGCATACGCTGCATCCGGGCGACGCCGACACCTTCTGGGCGGGCTGCGGCGCGGTGCGGCGCGACACGTTTCTCGCCGTCGGCGGGTTCGACGCCGTGCGCTATCCGCGTCCGCAGATCGAAGACATCGAGCTGGGCTACCGGCTGCGCGAGGCCGGCGCACGCATCCTGCTCGACCCGGATCTGCAGGGCAAGCACCTCAAGCGATGGACCTTCCGCAACATGGTGCGCACCGATTTGCACGAGCGCGCCATTCCGTGGATGCATCTGATCCTGCGTCGCGGCGAAGCGATGCAACGCGGTCCGCTCAATCTCCGTGTGCGTGAGAAGTTGTATACCATGTTCACGGGCACGGGGGTCGCGGCTACTCTGGGCGCGCTGGTGTTCGCGAACAATGCGTTGGCGTATCTCGCCGCGTTTTGCGTGGTCATCGTGCTGCTGGGGAACGCGCCGCTGTTGTCATGGTTCGGCTCGCGGCGTGGTTTCTTCTTCGCCGTCGGTGTGGCGCCGCTGCGGCTGCTGTACTACCTCGAGGCCGGTCTCGGTGCCGCCTGGGCGATCCTGATCCAGCGGCCGGAGGTCGGCCACGTCCGGCCGCCTCCCCTCGCGGCGCTTGAGCACGAGACGTCGTAACGCGGTCGTGCTGCTTGGGTGTATCGATAGGGCATGCCGGCACGGACTCCGCAACGGCCGGTGTACCACACGCGCTCACGCCGTCCTGCCACCGCACGTCCTGAATCGGCCGCGACCAGCCGGCGCAGCTTGTCCATCCCGCCCACCGGATGGCGGAGCGCGCGTTCGACGAGGGGACGCCGCCACTCACAGCTTCAGGAACACGTCGTCATGTTTCGGCATGTCCCTGCTTCCGCTTCCCGTACTCCCGTGGCGACCCGTGGTCGCGCTGCACGCTGCGCTGTGGCTGGTCGCCTGCGGCGGCGCCGAGGCCGCGGTCACGACCCCGCCCGTAACCACGCCGGTCACGCCAATCACCTTCACGCTGTCCAGCAGTGCCACGGCGTCTGACGGGTCCCTGCCGACCACATACACGTGCGATGGCACCTCGACCTCGCCGCCCTTGAGCTGGCGCGGACTGCCCACCGGCACGGTGTCGCTGGCGATGCTGATGACGACCACCCCGACGCAGGGCGCGACCAAGTACAACTGGCTGTTGTACAACCTGCCGGTGTCCGACAGCAGCATTGCCGCAGGCACCAACGGGCAGGGGACGGTGGGCTTCGCCGACGACGGCGGCGGCCTGTCGTATGCGGCACCATGTTCGCAGGGGCCGGGGCTCAAGACGTACACGTTCACCCTGTACGCGCTGTCACAGCGCCCCACGCTCACGGGGCTCACCGCCAACCAGGTGACCGGCGCCGCGCTGACCGCGGCCATGGCGTCGATCACGCTCAAGACGGCCACGTTGAACGTGTCGATCACGCGCACCGCCGCGATGATCAACTGCGGCTACGTGAAGCAGTCGCTCACGTCGTTCGCGGCCGCCAATGCGCTGTCGGTGGCGTGCGACTCCACGTACGCGGCCATCAGCACCACCGGCATTCAATCGAAGCACGCCATGATGAACGGCATCACCGCCACCAATCAGCAGGTGCCGCTGCCGCAGAACTTCACGGGGACGAACGCGTGGCGGATTCCGCTCACGCCGCAGGTGGCGGCCACGAAAACGGCCGCCGTGGACGGGCCGATCGGTATCGCCGTGAACGGCGTGCCGATCTTCAACCCGTGCAAGCAAGGCGGGTGCAACGCCGGTGCGGGCGGTGGCGATACCAAGGTGCTGGGCGAACTCGACCTGTGTAACGGGCACGCCGGCCGGGCCGACGATTACCACTATCACGCCGCGCCCACGTGCATGATGTCGGAGCAGTCGGCCACCTACTGGGACACGCATCCGCTCGGCTGGGCACTCGATGGCTACGCCATTTTCGGCTATCGCAATCCCGACGGTACCACGGCCACGCGCGATACCGGGTGCGGCGGCAACACGGTGACGCATCCGAACGCGCCTTCCGGGTACGCCTACCACGTGACCGACATCAGCCCGTACGTGCTGTCGTGCTTTCACGGCGTGCCGAGTCCGGATCTGGCGGGGCAGGGTGCCAAGTATTCGCCGATCCGTCCGCCGGGCGCGCCGCAGCGGGGTGCGACCAACATGACGCTCGACGCCACGGCAGTCCGCCTCGCGATCGGTGGCACCACCACGATGCGCTGGACCGTCGGTGCCGACACCTTCGAGATCCGCTACACGCGCACCAGCGCCACCTGCTGGAACTTCGTGTTCGTCACGAACGCTGCGGTCACCGCGAGCGACGCGTACTGCCGCGCCCGATGACGAGGCGCGTGGTCGGCGCGCTGCTGCTTATGCTCTGTACGGTGGGCGGCGTCGCGGTGGCGCACGAGCTGGCCGAGCCGAGCATCACGTTGAGCCTGCGCGAAGGGGGCTTCGTGGGGGTGCGTGTGCAGGTGCCATGGTCGGCCGTGTTGCGCCGGCGCTTGTTCCCCACGATGAGCGTCGTGCAGGCGCTCGGCACGTTGGCGAGCCTTCCCCCCGCCGGCTTCGCCACGAAGCTGCAGGACGCGCAGCGCGACATCGAGCACACCCTGCTCGTGCGCGCCGACGGGGCGCCGCCGCGTGTGCTGGCGCGCTACGTGTGGCCATCGGCCGGCGAGGTGCAGCAGGCGCTGCGGATGGAGATGATGGAGCGCATGGCCACGCCTGATGGCATCGGACACGCCGTGCGGTTTCCGGTGAGCGCCGAATTGCAACTGTCGTCACCGGTTCGGACGGTGCAGGTGCAGCCGCCGGCGGTGTTCGGCGCGACGATGGTGACGCTGCAACGTCCAGTGGAGCGGATGGTGCGTGGCGGCGCGATGTCATCACCGATACCGATGCCGATGCCGTGATGGTGCCGATGTCAGTGTCGGAGGGGTTTGCGCCCGTATCCGGTGATCACCGTACACAGCACCATCGCCACCAGTGCCCACGCGTAGGTGTTGTACAGCCCCACGGTGCCGGCTGCCAGCGGCGGCATGCCGAAGGCCTCGCCGCTGCGACTGGCGCTGGCCGTCAGAATCGTGGGCAGAAAATACGGCAACAGAAACGGCCACGTGCACACGGTGAGGTCGAGCAGGTTGGCGCGACGATACCCATCGATGCCGAAGCGCTCCCCGGTTTGCCTGGCGAACTCACCGACGGCGAGAATGGCCACCACGCTGTGCGTGGTGAGCAATACGGCGGCCGATACCACGCCCACCATCCACCCCTCGGCCGCGCGCGCCGAATGGGCACGACGCTGCGACGACTGCACCAACCGGTCGAGCACGTCGGTGGCCTGGAGCGTGCCGACCAGTGCCACCAGCAGCAGCGTGAATACGCTCACGCCGATCGCGCGCTGCATGCCGTCCACCAGCACGCCCGTGGCCCCGAAGGTACCGGGGGCGATGTGCAGCAGGTCGTACGGCGTGACCAGCTGCAGCGCGAGGGCGATGATCACCGCCGTCGCCACGCCGGTCAACAGCGCGGTGATGAGATGCGTGCGGCGCAGCAGCATTGCGATCACGAGGGCGGGGGAAAACAAGAGCGCGAGTCCTTTCGCCGATGCGGGTGCCGTGTCCGAGGTCGTAGTGGCGATAACATCTATGACCGGTCCTCCTCCACCCAAGAGCGCTGATGCCACCAGTGCCACGAGCCCGGCGGGGACGGCGTACTTCAACCGGCTACGCACCGTGCCGCCGATGTCCACGCGCTGCGTACCGCTCGAGGCAATGGTGGTATCCGACACCGGTGACATCGAGTCGCCGAACGTCGAGCCGGCGAGCACCGCGCCCATGAGTGCCGCCGGCATGGCACCGGCCGCCCCGCCGGCGGGATACAGAATGGGCCCGCATAGCAGTATGGTGCCGAAGCTGGTGCCGGTGGCCGTCGATACGATGGCGGTGGTGAGAAAGGTCGCCGCCACATACGCGCCGCCGCCAAGCCCTACGGTGCGCGAAGCCCAAGCGAGGCCCGTGACCAACCCACCGGCGCTCAACACGGCGCCCATCACGCCAGCGAACAGCCACGCGCACAACATCACCATCACGACGCGTTCGCTCATGCCATCGAGCATCGCCTCGGCGTAGCGTTCGCGGTCCTTGGCCAGCAGCAGGCCGAGCATGAGCGCGCCCAGCAAGATCGGCCAGAACCCCTTTTCGTCGGGCGCGCCGTTCAGCGCCAGCCAAGCGACGCCGCCGAGGAAGGCGGCGAAGGGGGCGAGCGCCCCGGCAAGTCCGCCGTAGAATGTGAGCGGCGTCGGCGTCGAGGCCGGGGATGGCGATGGGCTGGGTATGTGGCGTGGCATATGGCAGGAGAAGGTCGTGTGGCGCTATCGTTCGCGCCATGTCTGACACCAATCGGGAACCCACATGGGAGGCGAAGCCGCCCGCGCGCGACGACGCCTTCACGCTGTTCGATCTGCGGGTGGAGGTGATCGCCACCGACCGTCCCATGGTGTGCAATCATCAGGCGGGCGACTTCTTCACGTTGCGCGGCGAGAACCTCGCGTTCCCGGCGGGGCAGACGTTTCCGCTCTATCCGCTGGCCGCGCTGCTGCCGCTGTTACCGGCCAAGCAGCGTCCCACCCATCCCAACGACTGGATGACGACCGACGCCGAGATCGCCTGTCCCGACCCGTTTTGCGGTGGACGGTTTCGGATCACCCGGACGGGCACTACGACGTTTCGTCATGCCGATGTGACGCTGGTGCCGCTGCCGCCAGAGGGCGAGTCATGAGCGACGCGACGAGCAACGCGACGAGCAACGCGACGAGCGACGCGATGCATCCACCGGTCCCCACGCGCGAACTCGCCCCCGGCTTTGTGGTTCCCCGTCTCATCAAGGGCGGCTGGCAGCTGGCCGGCGGGCATGGCAGCGTCGATCGTGCGCATGCCATCGCCGATATGGTGGCGTTCGCCGAGGCCGGGATCACGGCGTTCGACTGCGCGGACATTTATACCGGCGTGGAGGAGCTCATCGGGGAGTTTCTGCGCGGCTGGCACGAACGGTATGGCGCGGCCGCGCCCACGATTCGCGTGCACACGAAGTGCGTGCCTGATCGCGACGCGCTGCCCACGCTGGCGCGTGCCGATATCGAACGCCTGATCGATCGCTCCCTTACGCGGCTGGGGGTGGAGGCGCTCGATCTGGTGCAGTTCCACTGGTGGAACTTTGACGTCCCGGGATGGATCGACGCGGCCGGTCATCTCGCGGAGCTCACGCGCATCGGCAAGATCCGCCAGCTTGGCGTCACCAACTTCGACACGTCGCGCCTGCGCGAATTGCTCGACGCGGGCATCCCGGTGGTGTCGCACCAGGTGCAGTGCTCCCTGCTCGATCGCCGAGCCTTGGGCGACATGGCCGCGCTCTGCGCCGACCGTGGCGTGGGATTGCTCACGTACGGCGCGTTGGCCGGTGGTTTCTTTCACGACCGCTGGCTGGACGCTGCGGAGCCGCAGACGCCGCTCGAGAACCGCTCGTTGGTGAAGTACAAACTGATCATCGACGAGTTCGGCGGCTGGGCGGCATTTCAGCAGTTGCTGCGCACCATGCGTGGTATCGCCGATACGCACAGCACGACGATCGGCGCCGTCGCGCTGCGCGCCGTGCTCGATGAGCCAGCCGTGACGTCGGTGATTGTCGGCGCGCGACACGCCGAGCACCTGCCGGCCACGCTGGCCTCACTGTCGTTGGAGTTCACCGCGACGGAGCGGTCCGCGCTGCAATCCCTGCTGGCAGCGGCGCCCGGGCCACGTGGCGACGTGTACGAGCTGGAGCGCGACATGACCGGCGTTCACGCGGGAATCATGCGGTACAACCTGAACGCGTGAGGAAGTGGGGAGCTGGGGAACAGCTGGGGGAACAGCTCAGAGGTCAGCTACAGAGTTCAGGCGTCCGCTTCGTATAGTGTTCAGCATTCAGCAGCGACAGTGCTCGGTTTCGAGAATATGGTTGCTCCCGTGTGCGGCGACCAGGATGGCTCTGCGGAACACACCGTGGTCATCAAACACTCGAAACCGAGCACTGTTGGTGCTGAACTCTGAACACTATAAGCAGTCTGATATCAGCGACTGAACACTACCACTCAGTTCTCGTCGTTACTCCGGGAGCTTGTCGATCATCGGTTGCGTGATGAGCACCCGCCCCTTTTCGGTCCGACGAAACCGACGAGCGTCCTTCTCGGGGTCCTCGCCGACCACCAGTCCGGCGGGAATGACCACGCCACGATCGATGACCACATTGCGCAGTCGCGCACCACGCCCGATCTCAGCGTACGGCTGGACGACCGCGCCATCGAGATGCGCGAAGGAATGCACCTTCACACCGGTGAAGAGCAGGGACTTCTCGACGTGCGACCCCGACACGATACAGCCGCCGGCCACGAGCGAATTGATGGCGGCGCCACGACGGTGCGTGTCGTTGTGGACGAACTTGGCGGGGGCGGTGATCTCGCTGTACGACCAGATCGGCCAATCGTTATCGTACAAGTCGAGCGACGGGACGACGCTGGTGAGGTCGATGTTCGCCTCCCAGTACGCGTCGATCGTCCCGACGTCGCGCCAGTACGCTTCCACTTCACGATCGGCCTTCACACAGGACGTGCCGAAGCGGTGCGCCACCGCCTTGCCGTTCGCCACGACGTACGGAATGATGTCCTTACCGAAGTCACGCGACGAGCTCGGGTCGGCGGCGTCACGACGCAGCAACTCGAATAGGAACGTCGTCTTGAACACGTAGATGCCCATGCTGGCCAGCGACGTGTCCGGGCTGCCCGGGACCGCAGGCGGGTCGGCCGGCTTCTCGAGGAAGTGCACGATGCGATCGTCGGCGTCGACCTGCATCACGCCGAAGCCGGAGGCGTCGGTCCGCGGCACCTCCAGCACGCCGACGGTGACATCGGCATGCTGATCGACGTGCTGCTCGAGCATGAGCTCGTAGTCCATCTTGTAGATGTGGTCACCGGCGAGGATCACCATGTACTCCGGGTGATACGCCTCGATGATGTCCATGTTCTGATACACGGCGTCGGCCGTGCCGTCGTACCACTGCGTTTCATTCACGCGCTGACTGGCCGGCAGGATGTCGAAGCTTTCGTTGCGTTCGGGGCGCAGGAAGTTCCAGCCGCGCTGCAAGTGGCGAATCAGACTGTGCGCCTTGTACTGCGTGGCGACGCCGATGCGACGGATGCCAGAATTGAGCGCGTTGGAGAGCGCAAAGTCGATGATGCGCGTCTTGCCGCCGAAATACACGGCCGGCTTCGCGCGTCGATCGGTGAGTTCGTACAGCCGCGATCCGCGGCCTCCGGCAAGTACGTACGCCATGGCATTTCTGGCGAGAAAGCCGGAGCGGGAGGAAGCGGTCATGTCAGGGGGCGCTCGAATTCGGGACGAGGAGTCTCTCTCTTCTGATTCTGTCCCGTTGCCGGACCTCGCGGAAGGGTGTCCCCACGTGATTCGGGGCTGCATTTTGCGGAGATGAACGTTCTCTTCGCGGCGGCTGAAGTCGCCCCCCTGATCAAGACGGGTGGACTGGCCGATGTGGCCGGTGCCCTTCCGGCGGCGCTGCGGCGCGCGGGGCACGACGTGCGCGTCGTCATGCCGTACTTCCGCGAACTCCGCGAGCGCGGCCTCCCGGTGGAGGGTCCCATTGCCGCCTCGTTCCTGACCGTCGGCGAGCGGCAGGAAGAGCTGCGGGTATGGCGCCTCGCCGGCCCTGAGACACCCATCTATCTCCTCGATATTCCGGCCGCCTTCGAGCGCGTCGCCATTTACGGGGAAGCGGACGACGATCGCCGGTTCATTCTGTTCGCGCGCGGCGTGCTGGCGTTGATGCAGCACCTGCGCGAAGTGGAGCAGTGGCCAACGGAGGTGGTGCACAGTCACGATTGGCATGCCGCGCTGATTGCGAACTACCTGAAGACGTTCGTCGCCTACACCTTCGGTCACATTGCCACGGTGTTCACGATTCACAACCTCGCCTACCAGGGACAGCGCAGCACCAAGACGCTGGCGCTGGCCGGTCTCACCGAAGGCGGGTTGCCCGAAGACCGCATGGGCCCCGGCATCGCGGGCACCTTCAACTTCATGGCGCGCGGGATCCTGTTCAACGACGTCGTGACGACGGTCAGCCCCACGTATGCGCAGGAAATCATGACGCCCGCGTACGGCGAGCGGCTGGATGGGTTGCTGCGCGCGAAACGCGACCGGGTGACCGGCATCCTGAACGGGATCGACCGCGACGCGTTCAATCCGGCCACCGACGCGCATATCGCTGCCCCATTCGATGCCGACGATCCGTCGGGCAAGGCGGCCTGCAAGGTTGCGTTACAGGCGGAGTTCGGCCTTCCGGTGGTGCCCGATCGCCCGCTGCTGGGCATCGTGTCCCGGTTGGTGGAGCAGAAAGGGCTCGACCTGCTCGATCAGGCCATGCCGTGGCTGCTGCAGCACACCGATGCGCAGCTGGTGCTGCTCGGGTCGGGCGATGCGCATCTGCAGTTCGTGATGCAGCAACATGCGCGCGCGCATCCGCACCGGATCGCCGTGCGCATCGGGTTCGACGCCGCGCTGGCGCAGCGCCTCTACGCGGGCAGCGACGCGTTCCTCATGCCCTCGCGCTTCGAGCCGTGTGGACTGGGGCAGATGATCGCGCTTCGTTACGGCAGTGTGCCGATCGTGCGCGCCACGGGTGGCCTTAACGATACCGTGCGCGAAGGCTACGACGGCAACGGCTTCCGCTTCCATCCGTACGACGTGCGCCACTTCGCCGACGCCATGGGCCGCGCCCTGCAGGTGTATCGCGACCGCGAGAGCTGGGCGCTGCTGCGGGCGCGAGGCATGCGTGAGGACAATTCGTGGGATCGTGCGGCGCAGCAGTACGGCGGCGTGTACGACTGGGCGCTCCGGCTGGCGCGATAAGCCTGCGCGCCCTTGCGAGTCTGGTGGTGTGGGGCGCACGTTAGCGACATGCTGATATCTCATTTGCGGCGTGCCGCGGGCTACCTGGTCGCCCTCGTGCTCCTGTCCGTCACACTGCCACGGGCCGCCCATGCCACCTGGTCGGTGATCGCGGTCGACGCGGCGACCGGACGCGTCGTCATCGCGTCGGCCACGTGCGTCAATAACAACGACGCCTTCCTCATGGGTATTCAGGCCGTCGTCGTGCCCGGCAAGGGTGTGGCGGCGTGCCAGGCCGGCGTGGACGGCACCCATGCCAATCAGATGCTCGTGTACCGCGAGCTCCAGAAAGGCACCGATCCGGCGCGCATCATCGAGATGCTGTCGGAAGACCCGTCCTTTCAGTCACGGCAGTTCGGTATCCTCGACCTCACCGGACGCAGCGCCGGCCACTCGGGGCTCACCAACGGCTATGTGAGCCAGGACATTCAGGGCCGCGTTCCGGGCACGCAGATCTACTACTCGATTCAGGGCAACATTCTGCGTCCGGGCGAAGTGATCCCGAATGCGGTGAAAGCGTTTCTGCACACCAAGGGTGCCCTCACCGATCGCGTGATGGCGGCTCTCGAAACGGCTGACCAATACGGTGGAGATAGTCGATGTGTCTGTCCGCCCTTGCCGGCTGACGGCTCAGCCCCGGCCAGTCCGTGCGAAGGACGCACGTCGTACATCGCCTACATCCTGATGGCGAATCAGAACGACACCAACGGCGACTCGCACAACAACGGGACCTACGCGATGTATCTCACGGTTACGCAGCCGGAGCAGGGCGGACCGAACGCCATCAAGGCGGGCGAGAACCTCAATCCGGTAAAGACCCTGCGCGCGCGGTACGACGTGTGGCGGAAGCGTCAGCCGAAGTCGTTCTCGTGAGCACCGCGATGACGAAGCTTCAGACACGCGTTGTGCTCGTAGCCGCCGCGCTGTGCGTTGGCACCACGGCGTTCGCGCAGGCGCGCCCCGCCGCGCCGGCTGCCCCGCAGCCCGCCCGCGCCCCTGCCCGCGCTGCCATGCGGGTGATGACGCTGACCTCCAGTGCTTTTACCGACGGCGGCATGATCCCGGCACGTCATGCGCAAACCGGACGCGATGTGTCGCCGGCGCTGAGCTGGAGTGGCGCGCCCGATTCCACCCGCAGCTTCGTGCTGCTGGTGCACGACGCCGACGCGGCCATCGGTGACGGCACCGACGACCTGCTGCACTGGATGGTGTGGAATATCCCCGGCACCGCCACCTCGCTCCCTGAGGGCGTACCGCAGGGCGCGCAGGCGGCCAACGGCATGCGGCAGATCAGTGGTACCGGCCCGTACTATCGTGGCCCGGCGGCACCCGCCACAGGACCGGCGCATCACTACGTGTTCGAGCTGTATGCGCTCGACGCCATGGTGAACGTGGCGCCGACCGGCATGTCGCCGCCGCTCACCCGGCGTGAAGTCATGGCCGCCATGGCGTCGCACATTCGCGGCAAGGGCGTGCTGGTGGGCCTGTACAAACGACCAGCGCCGTGAGCGATCCGCACGTTGGTGTCGATTTCCCCACCATCGACACCATCCGCGCCAACCGGGCACGGCTCGGCGATCGCGTGATCACCACCCCGGTGCGGTTGCTGGTGGACGACGCAATGGCCCGCGCCGTGGGCGACACCACCCGCGTGTGGCTCAAGGAGGAACTGTTTCAGCGCACCGGCAGCTTCAAGCCGCGCGGTGCGCTATCGGTGATGCTCGATCTCGACACCGATGCGCTTTCCCGTGGAGTGGTGGGCGTTTCGGCCGGCAATCACGCCATCTCGCTCGGCTACTCGGCGCGCGTGCTCGGCACCACCGCCACGGTGGTGATGCCCAAAACGGCGAACGCCTTCCGCGTGCAGGTGTGCCGTGAGCTGGGCGCCACCGTGGAGCTGGTGGAGAACGTGCACGCCGCCTTCGCGCGCGTGCAGGAAATCGAGGCCGGCGAAGGGCGCACGTTCGTGCATCCGTACGAAGGCCCCAAGACCGCACTCGGCACCGCCGGCGTAGGCATGGAATTCATCGACCAGGTGCGCGCTGCCGGCCATGAACTCGACGCGGTGATCGTGGCCGCCGGTGGCGGTGGACTCACCGGTGGGGTGGCCTGCGCGGTGAAGCAGATGAGCCCGAGCACGGCGGTGTACGTGGTTGAACCCGAAGGCGCCGACACCATGGCCCGCAGCTTCGCGGCGGGATCACCGCAATCGATCGACGCCGTGCGCACCATCGCCGATTCGCTCGGCGCACCGCGTTGCGAGCCGTACTCGTACGCGCTCAACCGGCGTTTCGTCGACGACGTGGTGCTGGTGAGCGACGATCAGATCCGCGACGCCATGCGGCTTACGTTCCGCGCGGCCAAGCTCGTGGTGGAGCCGGCCGGTGCCGCCGCGCTGGCGGCGCTGATGTACCCACTACGCCAACGGCTCGAGGGCAAGCGCGTTGGCATCGTGGTGTGTGGCGCGAATACCGACGCGGCCACGTTTGCGAAACAGCTGTTGGACTAGCGCTTAGAGGCGGAAGCCCAGCCCCACACTGGCCAGCCACGGATGCACACGTACGGCCGAGATGGTCGACGCGCCGAGCGTGACGTCGGAGCTGATCAGCGCCTTTTTCACGTCGACGTTCAGGAACACGCGCGGTGCCACCTTGATGTCGGCGCCGAGCTGGCCGGCCATGCCCATCGAGCTCGACTCGAGATCGAGTGTGCCGACGCCCGGCACGGCGAGCGTCACGTCGGAGATGAATGTGACGTTCACGCCGACGCCGGCATACGGCCGCACCGTGCCTTCGGGCAGGACGTGATACTGCACCAGCAGCGTCGGTGGCAGCTGCTTGAACGTGCCGATCTTCGTGCCGCTGAGCGTTACGTCGTGCTGCTGAGGGTAGGTGAGCACCAGCTCCGCCGCGACATGCTTCGTGAGGAAGTACGTGATGTCGCCCTCGGGAAACACCTTGTCACTCACGGTGATCGCGTTGTCCGGCACGCCAAGCGACACGATGGCATCGGAGCCGTTGTTGGTGGTCAGCGACAGCGCCCGCACGCGCACCAACCACCGGCCTTCCGGCGCGGCCTGAGCCGCAAGCGGACGGGTGAACGGCGCGGAGCATGCGAAGAGGGCGCCAAGGATCAACGACGAGCGATATGTACGCATCAAGAACTCCTGAAGGTGAGGAATGGTGGTACGCGATGGTTACGGCGGAAGTGGCACGCTGACTGTCAGGGGTTTGCCGCGCGCGCGTAGGGAGTCGGCCTGACGCGCGCCCTGACGGGCCGCCGTACCGATGCGTAGCTTCATCGGCATGTTCACCTCCTCCGCTCGTTCTGCCGCTCGCACCGTGTCCGACGCCGGCCTGATGGGCTGGTGGCGCGTGGCTCCCTCCCAGGCTCGCCGCGCGCTCGTCGCCGCCTCCATGGGGTGGGCGCTCGACGCGTTCGACGTGATGCTCTTTTCGCTTACGCTTTCGGCGGTGATCGCCGAGTTGGGGCTCACCAAGGCGCAAGCCGGCGCGCTTGGGTCAATCACGCTGCTGGGTGGTGCCGCGGGCGGCCTGTTCTTCGGATGGGTGGCCGACCGCTACGGCCGCACGCGCTCCATGATCGCCAGCGTGCTGTTGTACTCCGTGTTCACCGCCGCCTGCGGCCTGTCGAACACGTTTTGGCAGTTCGCGTTTTTCCGCGCGCTGCTGGGGCTCGGCATGGGTGGTGAGTGGGCCAGCGGCGCGGCGCTGGTGTCGGAGAGCTGGCCGGCCAAGTCGCGTGGGCGCGCGCTGGCGTTCATGCAGAGCGCGTGGGCGATCGGCTTCGCGGCAGCGGCCACGGTGGTTGGTTTCGTGCTCCCCGCCTACGGATGGCGCGCCGTGTTCTTCATCGGCATCCTGCCAGCGTTCTTCACGCTCTGGGTACGTCGGAGCGTGGAAGAGCCCGACGCCTGGAAGGCGTTGAACGCCGCACGCCGCGACGCTGAGCGGTCGGGAGTTGCCGCGCGGCCGAATACACCGCGCGCCCATTCGGTGTTCGACATCTTCCGCGGCGCGATGCTCAAGCGCACGGCGGCGGTGACGTTCATGAACGCCTGTACGCTGTTCGGCTGGTGGGGGATGAACGGCTGGATCCCGGCGTATCTCTCGTTACCGGCCACGCAGGGCGGTATCGGCCTGAGCACCGCGACGATGTCCAAGCTGGTGGTGTTCATGCAGCTCGGCATGTGGCTGGGCTACGTGTCGTTCGGGTACATCACCGATGTGCTGAGCCGCAAGAAGGTGTACGTGGTGTACTTGCTCGGCGCGAGTCTGCTGCTGCCGCTGTACGGCTCGTTGTCGAACCCGTTGTTGCTGCTGTTGCTCGGCCCGTTCGTGGCGTTCTTCGGCACCGGCTTCTTCAGCGGCTTCGGCGCGGTCACGGCCGAGATGTACCCCACGCAGATCCGCGCGTCGGCGCAGGGATTCACGTACAACATCGGCCGCATCGCGAGTGCGGCGGCGCCGTTCACGGTGGGTACACTGGCCACCTCACGCGGCTTCCAGACGGCGTTCGCGGTGGCGGGATCGGCGTACCTGCTCGCGGCGCTGACGTGGTCGGTGATCCCGAATACGCAGGGGAAGGAGCTGGAGTGACGGCGGGGGGGCGTCTCGCATGACGCGACTGATTGCGCGGATTCAGTACTCAGTGAACTGGCTTCAGAACTCTGATCGGTATAGTGGTCAGAATTCAGCAGCAACAGTGCTCAGTACCGAGCGGGTTTCGTGGAGCTGACGGTTCCCAAGGCCGGCGCGCGCAGTCGCCCCAACATATCCCCGCCCCCGCACACGCAGTCAAGAAATTCTCGGCACTGAGCACTGTAGCTGCTCGATTCTGACCACTATACCCAGTCCGACGCCTGTCGCCAGAACACTGAGTACTGGGCTGTCAGCCGCGTCAGCTCGCAAAAACAGCTTTCAGCCGCTCCACCGCCCACGCCAGATCGTCCCGGCTCACCACCAGCGGCGGCGACAGGCGAATTACGGTGTCGTGCGTTTCCTTGCACAGCATGCCGTGCGCTTTC
>CAIUOO010000193.1 GCA_903900795.1 uncultured Gemmatimonadota bacterium
CGTGGCGTCACGTGTATCCCAGTGGAGAGCGCGACATCGCGTTCACGATGTCGACCAATGGTGGTCGTACCTTTGCCGCCCCACTGCGCGTGAGCGACGACCACTGGAAGCTCGACGGCTGTCCGGACAACGGACCGGCCATGGCCATCGACGCGGCGCGGCGCGCGCATGTGGTGTGGCCGACGACCGCCGAGGGGAAGAACGCCACGGCGAAAGATGCGATGGCGTTGTCGATCTACTACGCGGTGTCGCGCGACGGCAAGTCCTTCACCCCACGCACGCGTGTACCTACGCGTGGGCCGGCGTCGCATCCGCACATCGTCATGCTGCCGAACGGCGCATCGCTGGTGGCGTGGGATGAGATCGTCGACGGCACGCGTCGCCTTGGGCTCACCCGCGCCACGGTGAGCGCGGCCGGCGCCGTCAGCTTCACACCAGTCGCGGCGCCCGACGCCGGCGCGGGACAGTGGTACCCGGCGTTGGCCGCCTCGTCGACTGGTGCAGTGATCACGTGGGTGCGTCAGCTCGAGAAGGGGAGCACGGTCGCGGTGGCGGTGGTGCGCTGAGCGGCGCACCTTCGGGCGTGCTTTCCACTCCCTTGGTCCGTTCGTGGTCGCGACCCGCCGGCGAAGTGATCGCCGCCCGTCGCGCTTAGCGGACCACCCACTCGGTCGTCAGCATCACCGTGTCCCAGCCGATGCGCAGTTCGCCGCGCTGTGCACCGGGGGTGGTCGACGGCACCAACCAGATCGACAGGCTTTCCAGCGGCGTCGCGATCGTGCTCTGACGAAGTTCGATGCGCGCCGCATCCTTCGTGGCGTCGTACGGGGCCACGTTCACCGACGCGGCGCCCGTTGTTTCGGCCTGCAGGATCAGCGTCCAGCCGGTAGTCGCCGGCAGCACCTGGGCGACATAGCGTCCCTTCGGCACGTCCTTGCCCCCGATGGTGAGATCGACATCGGTGGTGAACAGCGTGGCGGCGTTCGCACCGAGGCGCCACACGGTGCCGATGGGGACGAGACTGTCGGTGTTGATCTTGCGGCCACGCAGATGCGGCTGGCCGTAGTCGAGGCGCATGAGGGCCGGCTTGCCGGCGGCACGCTGCGCGGCGGTATCGACCAGCGTGAGTGACACTTCCGTGATGGCGCGGGTGCTGGGCGCGGCGCGACGGGCGCCGGCCTGAGCCGACAGCGGAGCGGCAAGAAGCGCGGACAGCGCGAGGGCGGAGAACAGGACGTTCATGGGGAGGGGAGGGAGAGAGGACGGGCCGACGATTGCTCAACTCTACGCAGTCCGGCCTCAGCGCGCGACACCGCCGCGTGTCAGGGAATGCCCTCTCGTTCGGCACCGCCCTGATCGCGAATACTTCCCCGTCCCCTGAATTGAGGTGTCATGCTCCGGTGGTTCGAAGACATTTCGCGCACGGATGTGCCGATCGTTGGCGGGAAGACCGCCTCGCTTGGCGAGATGATCCGTAACCTCGCCAGCGAGGGCATCCGCGTACCGGGCGGCTTCGCCATTACGGCCAACGCGTACCGTCGCTTCCTCGGGCACAATGCGCTCGAACCGCTGATGCGGGCGGAGCTGGCCCGCCTCGACGCTGGCGCCCCGCTCGCCGAGGTGGGCCAGGCGATCCGTTCCGCGATCGCGGGCGGTACCCTCCCCGATGAGCTGGCGAACGATATTCGCGCCGCGTACCTCGAACTCAATAAGCGAGGGGGCCTCGAGGCCGCGCCGGTCGCCGTGCGCAGCTCGGCCACGGCCGAGGACCTCCCCGATGCAAGCTTTGCCGGTCAGCAGGAGACCTTCCTGAATGTCATCGGCGTCGATGCCCTGCTCGACGCGGTGCGTCGCTGCTTCGCCTCGCTCTACACCGATCGCGCGATCACCTATCGGGCCCTGCACGGCTATCCCCATCTCAAGGTGGCCCTGTCCGTCGCGGTACAGCGCATGGTGCGCTCCGATCGCGGAGCGGCCGGTGTGGCGTTCACGCTCGATACCGAAACGGGCTTCCGCAATCTCGTCGTGATCAACGGCGCCTTCGGACTGGGCGAGATCGTGGTGAAGGGGACCGTCACCCCCGACGAGTGGCGCGTGTTCAAGCCGCTACTGAGCAATGCGACGGTGGCCCCGATTCTCGACCGCACGATCGGATCCAAGCTCATCAAGATGGTGCTCGACGAGCACGGCACACCGACCAACGTCGATACCAGTGCCGCCGAGCGTGCGAGTGCGGTGCTGGACAACGGGCAGGTGCTTGCCCTGGCGCGCTGGTGTGCCACGATCGAAGCGCATTACGACATGCCGATGGATATCGAGTGGGCCATCGACGGCGAAACGCGCGAGATGTTCATCGTGCAGGCGCGCCCGGAGACCGTGCGTTCGCGCGAGGGGGCGGCGGACTTCACCACGTTTACGCTCGACGGCAAGGGCGATGTACTGGTCACGGGGGTGGCCGTCGGGCAGCGCATCACGAGTGGTCGGGTGTTCGTGCTGAGCAGCATGGCCGAGGCCGCGCGATTCGAAGACGGCGGCATTCTGGTGGCCCGCATGACCGATCCCGACTGGGTGCCGCTCATGAAGCGCGCGTCGGCCATCGTAACCGACTCCGGTGGACGCACCAGCCACGCGGCCATCGTGAGCCGCGAACTGGGCATCGCCGCGCTCGTGGGCAGCGGCAATGCGACGACCGCGCTCACCGATGGCAGCATGGTGACGGTGAGCTGCGCCGAGGGACCGCAGGGGCACGTGTACGCCGGCGTGCTTCCATGGACCGAAACCAAGGTCGACCTCACCGCGCTGCCGCCCACGCACACGCAGATCATGTTGAACGTGGCCGACCCCGAGGCCGCGATGCGCTGGTGGCGGCTGCCGGCCCGCGGCGTCGGTTTGGCGCGCATCGAGTTCGTGATCGAACACATGGTGAAAGTGCACCCGATGGCA
>CAIUOO010000194.1 GCA_903900795.1 uncultured Gemmatimonadota bacterium
CCAATCCGTTCGCGTATCGCGTCGACTACTTCACGTATCCGATCTTCAAGACGTTCACGTTCATGCTGGAGCTCGGACTGTGAGCGCCGCCAACCGGAGTTTTGAATTCATGCGAAATCGCACCCTCGCGGTCGGCATGGGGGCGCTGTTCCTCGCCGGCTGCAACACGCTCGACGTGGAGAACCCAAACGCGCCCGATTCCAAGCGCGCGCTGGCCGATCCGGCCGCCATCGAAGCGGTGGCCGGCGGAACCCTGCGGTCGTGGTTCAACACCTACGACGGTATGGAAGGTGGCGGTCCGCTCAACACGATGGCCCGCTCGTATTCGGCCTCGTGGAACAACTACAACATGAACTTCTACTCGTCGATCGACGCTGATGGCACGCGCAACACGCGCGCCTATCAGAACGATCTGGCGTCGGCCGGTCGCTCGACGATGATCGCATACTGGCAGGGCTACTACTCCACCCTGTCGTCGGCCGTCGACGTGCTCACGGCCATCCGCAAGAACAAGCTCGTGATCACGAACGCGGCCAATACCAAGCGGGCCGAGACGATCGCGCAGCTGATGCGTGGTGCCTCACTCATGGGCATCGCGCTCAACTACGACAAGGGGTACGTGATCGACGAGACCACGGATCTCAACACGCTCGAGTACAAGACGCGCAAGCAGGTGCGTGACGCGGCTGTTACCTCTCTGGCGGAGGCGGCGACCCTGGCGACGGCCAACACGTTCACCACGCCCAGCGGCTGGACCAACGGCACGTCGTACACCAACGTCCAGATCGCTCAGCTGGCACGCACGATGGCGGCGATGACGCTCGCCTACTATCCCCGTACGCCGGAAGAGAATACCGCCGTCGATTGGGCGGCCGTGTCGGCGCTCGCTGCCGGTGGTATCTCCTCGGGCGCGAAGTTTGATTTCAACTTCACCGGCGATGGCTGCTCGTCGTGGTGCCACGAGATTCTGTATTGGTTCAACGCGTTCGATGGCGGCCGCGTCAGCACGCGCGTGGCGAATCTGCTCGATCCTGCTACGCAGCGCACGCCGTATCCGGCTGGCGGCAACGCCCGTCCCAATTCCCCTGACAAGCGTCTCGGGGACGGCTCCTTCGGGCCTGATGACGAAGACTTCTCGGGCTACTTTGGCGTGATTCCCAAGACGGCCAAGGGCGGCACCGATTTCGTGTACTCCACGGAAGAGATCTACCGCCCGGATCGTGGCATGTACCACCAGTCCAACATCGGACACGTCCGTTACGACAAGTCTGGCGAGCAGTCGCCGAATGCGATCTATGGTGGCTTCGGTGTGGCGCCGGTCATCTCCCGCCACCAGAACGATCTGCTCTGGGCGGAAGCCGAACTGCGTCGATCGGGTGGCAACCTGACCACGGCCGCGAACCTGATCAACAATACACGTGTCGATCGCGGCGGTCTCTCGGCCGCGACCGCGGGTGAAGGGCAGGCCGCTCTGCTCACCAAGCTGATCTACGAGCAGGAAGTCGAGTTGCTCGGCCTCGGCGCGGCGCCGTACTACCAGCGTCGTCGTGTCACCGGTGGTCTGCTGGTCGGGACGCCGCGCGAAATGCCGGTACCGGCCAAGGAACTTGCCGTGAAGAACCAGGAGTTCTACACGTTCGGTGGCACGGGGCTCGCCAACAGCGTAACCCCGCCGTGATACCGTGCGCGCATCCGATCAGCATCTCGTGATCGGGTCGTGAGTACAGAGAGGCCGAGCGCTCACGCGCTCGGC
>CAIUOO010000195.1 GCA_903900795.1 uncultured Gemmatimonadota bacterium
CCCTTGGCCACGATCGGCGCCGCGCATTCGCTGCCGTCGACCGTACACAGCGCGGCGCGCATCACGAGGCGATCTCGCCGACGGCGTGGGTGCTGCGGTCCTTCACATCGCCGTCGTGCAGGCGGACCGCGATGGCGAGGGTGCGGCCAGCTCGCCACCGAATGACAGCAGCGGACAGCGCCCGCCGCGGAAGGCGGGTCACCCGATCACCATCCTGGGCAGGGGCGACGGGGCCGAGAGGGCGTCTTGAGCAGCCATGAGAACAGCGGCGGGCAGGGGAGCGCTACCGGCCCGCTTGGCGGCTTCGACCACCATCGAGAGCGCGCGGGCTTGTGCCGCATACGCCGCCAGAAGGGCACCACCGGCCCCGGGGATGGCCACAATGTCCTGAGCCAGATCGTCGAGATGGCGCACGAGCGCGCTGCCCTGGCTGGCGCTGTGCGTGGTACTGGAGTTGAGGGGCACTTCCCGGTCCTGGCGCGATTCCTGGTGGGACGTGTTGCCCCAGAATCCGGGATACCCCGACGCCGATAACGCTTCCTGCACCCGTCCATTGCTCGACGCCAGCGCGGCCAAACGGCGGCGCGCTGCCTGCGATGACTCAAATCCCACGCGAAATCTCCGGAATGTGCCGTCTGTCAGTGGTTTACGCGGGTTTCGCCCGAGTTTGCTCTTGACAAGAACGGACCTGTTACATAAATGCGACAGTGATGGCGATGCGGTGACGACGCGATAACCGCATGCTGTGGCAGTGCTTACTGCAGTTGCTTCGTGCGTCGGCGGTTTACGGGTGCCGAACGGGCGCTGAGGACAGCGTCGGCGCGGAGCGGAACGGTTGCGATCGGTCACCCGGTCTTCGCCGGCGTGTGGTGCGACCAGAGGTCTGAGGCCTGTTCCCACACCACGTCGGGTGTCGGTCAGGGTACGGTTCGAGCGCTCCCCTGGAGGAGGCTGGATGGACGTCCTCACCCGCGTAGCTGAACGTGATCTTGCGGCGAGGGATCTGGCGGAGCTTGCCAGAACCACTCTCGACGATCATTGGGCTGTCGCCGCGATTCCGAGCGAGCGGCGGGGCCTGCTGTTGGAGCGGGCTGAGGCGGCGGCCCTTCGACCTGGGGACGGACTTGGCGAACCGATCGCCGACGGACTGGCACTGCTTGGCACCGCGTACGAGCTGGCCGCACTCGGTCAGCTCGACGCCGCCCTGCAACCGGTGCCCAGTGCCGGCCGAGACCTCGCTCAGGCCGTGCTGTCGCTCGGGGCGGCTCGTGCCTTCCGCTGCTCGGCGGCACTCCGGCCCCCCACGGACGACGGAGAATCGGCCGTCAAGTGGGCGCTCAAGCTGGGTGCCTTGGCGCTGGTGTCGCGACAGACCGACGCCTACCTCCGCTGGTGGGAGGTGCGCCATCACGTCACAGAGACCGTGCATCAGGCGGCCCAGCGTCTCGAGCACGAGCCGTGGGAGGCCTACGCCCGCGGAACCCTCTGGATGGCCTGGCTCGGGCTGCTGGGTGCTCCCATGGCATCGCACGCCGATAACGCCGCCGAGGAACTGCCGATGCTGGCCGCCACACGGAGTCGCTTGGCGGCGTTCCGTGAGCGTCGGGCCGACCACGAGGTACCGGGCGAGGGACCGCTCCTGAATACAGCGGCCCTGCGCGCTCGGATGACCGAGTTCGCGATCCGGCATCTGGCCGATGCGACGGAACTGCTGACGGTGGCCGTGCTGCGGCGCACTCTGCCCGATGTGTCGGGCGAGTTCAAGCTGCACGTGAGCGCGGCGCGCTCGGCCATGGCCGGCGATCATGGACAGGACGTCTTGCTGGCGTGGCTGCAAGCGGCCGGCGTCACGCTGGCTGGCGGCGTGACCGCCCAGCTAGAACTCCCAGGATTCTAGTCCCTCCGCTCGCCTTGGCCTGACGATTGGCGCCGCCGCGCGCGGCACGCCAGACGCGGTACACGCGACGTCCGCTGCTGCCCACCGGAAAGGCGATTCGCCCGGTACCGAGGGGGAGGATGTCGGCCATCATGGCGCCGATGGCGATGCGCGCCGCCTCGTTCGTGGCCGGGATCGATGCTTCCGCATCGATGCGGTACCACGTCGTCCCCGCTTCGCCCTCAACGCGGACCAGATACTGGTCGTCGCTGCTCCAGAACGCGGTCATCCGGTCACTGTCCGTGCCCATGCGGATAGGCAGCGACGTGAGCGGGGCCGGATCGATGATGCCGAGTGGGGCGTTGCAGGGGACAATGTGCATGAGCGTTTTCCGAGGAAGGCAGAAACGTGAGCACCGGTGTTTCGACTTGCGTCGGACCAGCGGCAGCGGGTGATCTTATGACGATGTGATTGCCCGCGCAATACGACTGAAATAGGCTAAGTTATTGATATCGTTGTGGATATACGTTTATGATCTGTGGATAACTTGGTAAGTCCGCATTGGATGGGAGGATCGCCTGCGCGCACCTGTGGAAAAGTGGTTCCGTGATCCTCCACCTTTTTGCGGTGCCGCTCGGTATTTTATCCACACGCCGGCGTCTCACAAATATGCTTTTGGGTTGTTTGCTCACACGTTTCCGCGGCTGGATTTCTCGTGGAATCGGTTCACCCATCCGTGCCGGGGGTGAAACAGGCGAGGCCATGGCGGAACCGCTTCTTTGGGCCCATTCTCCCCTCATCACGCGCCATTTAATCGAAGGAGAACAGACGTGTCCATGGAACCACGGATCGGATTGCTGGTCGGCCGGGAATGGTCGTTTCCTCCCGCTTTTCTCGAAGCAGTGGCGCGCCGGCAGTCCGGTGTCACCGCGGACTATATCACGCTCGATGCCACGCGGATGGGGCAGGACGTCCCCTACTCGCTGATCATCGACCGCATTTCGCACGAGGTCGGGTTTTATCGCACCTTCCTCAAGCATGCGACCCGCATGGGGACGACGGTCGTCAACAACCCGTTCATGTGGTCGGCCGACGACAAGTTCTACGACGCCACGGTGGCGATCCAGAACGGCGTCGCGCACCCGAAGACGATGGTGCTGCCCAACAAGGACTACATCCCGGGGATCTCCCACACCGAGTCGCTGCGCAACCTGGCGTACCCGCTCGACTGGAAGGGGGTCGCCGAATACATCGGGTTCCCCTGCGTCCTCAAGGACGCCCACGGCGGTGGCTGGCGCGACGTGTACATCTGCGAGACCATGGAGGAGCTGATCCACCACTACAACCACAGTGGATTGCTCACGATGGTCGTGCAGGAGTTCATCAAATGGGACGCCTACGTGCGCTGCATGGCCCTCGGACGCGAAGAAGTCCTGCCGATGCCGTACGACCCCGGCGAGCGCCGGTACATCCCGGATCCGGGCTATCTGGGCAAGGAGCTCGAGGCCCGCTGTATCAAGGACTCGCTCACGCTCTGCAACGCCCTGGGCTACGACATGAATACCGTCGAGTTCGCCGTGAAGGATGGCATTCCCTACGCCATCGACTTCATGAACCCGGCCCCCGACATGGACATCTACTCGCTCACCCCGACCTACTTCGAGTGGGTGGTGGAGCACATGGCCAACCTCGCGATCACGCTGGCGACGGCGCCGCGAAAGGCACCGAGCGGCGTGGCGATTGGGGAGAAAGCAACAGCGAAGTAAGGGGTAGAGAGTAAGGGGTAGGGAGTAGGCGACCCCATACCCCATACTCCGTACGCCTTACTGTTGTTTGTACACGCCGGCTCGCGCGTCAATCACAAATATTACCTACGTTTTATGCCCACATCCGCGATCGCGCGATACCACGATGCGCTGCAGGACCGCGCCATCGCGCAGGCCAGCGCCGACGTCCTGGATCGGCAGCTCCGGCATGACGGGCTCTTCTTTGGGGAGCGCCCGTTGTGCAGTGTCCTGCGTCCACGCTTCCTCAGCCTTGGCCAATACAAGCAGCTGGCCACCGCCTGCGCCCTGGTCGGCTCGGCCTTCGAAAAGGTCCGCGTGGCCGCCATGGCGGACTCGGCTTTACGCGCCCAGTTCGGGCTGACGGCCTGGGAAGAACAGCTCATCCACGCTGACCCCGGCTTCGATGTCGCCAGCCCCACCTCGCGCCTCGATGCCTTTTTCGCGGAAGGGGAAGGCGGGCTCAAGTTCACCGAGTACAACGCGGAGACGCCGGCGGGCGCGGCCTACAACGACGCCCTGTCCCGCGCCTTCCTGTCGTTGCCCGTGATGCACGAGTTCAGCCGGACGCACATCGCGGTGCCGCTGCCCGCGGCGCCGTCGGTCGTGCACGCGCTGCTCAACGCCTACTACCGGTGGCGTGGCGTCCGCGAGGCGCCCACCATCTGCATTCTCGACTGGAAGGAAGTGCCGACGTACAGCGAGTTCGTGCTCTTCGAGCGCGAGTTCCGGGCGCTCGGCATCGACGCCTTCATCGGGGACCCGCGCGACGCGGAGTACACGAACGGCAAACTGATGATCGGCGGCAAGCACGTTACGCTGATCTACAAGCGGGTCTTGATCGACGAACTCGTGACCCGGGAAGGGCTCGATTCGCCCGTCGTGCGAGCTGTGCGGGACGGTGCAGTGTGCATGGTGAACCCTTTCCGCTGTAAGATGTTACATAAGAAGGCCTCACTTGCTGTGTTAAGTGATGAACGGCAGGCCCCGCTGCTCACCGCCGACGAATCGGCGGCGGTCGCCGCCCATGTGCCGTGGACCCGTGTGGTGGAAGCGCGACACACGCAGTATGGCGCCAGTACGGTGGATCTGCTGGAATTCACTGCCGCCAACCGCGCCACGCTGGTGCTCAAGCCCAACGACGAGTACGGCGGCAAGGGCATCGTGCTGGGCTGGACGGTGAACGACGCCGAGTGGGACGTGGCGATCAAGACGGCCCTTGCCGAGCCGTATATCGTGCAAGAGCGGGTGGAAGTCCCCAGCGAATGGTGGCCGGCCTGGACCGACGGCGCGCTCCAGCTTGGAGAACGCATGCTCGACACGGCGCCCTTTCTCGCCGACGGCGTTACCATGTCGGGGTGCCTCACCCGCATTGCGACCGATCCGCTGCTCAACGTCACGGCCGGTGGCGGCTCGAACGTTCCAACCTTTCTCGTTGAACAACGCTGATGTCGTCTTTGAAACGCCCGGTGATCGGGCTCACCACGCAAACGCTGCACTCGATCGATGGTATTCCACCGGGGTTGCCCTCGTCGTGGGTGATGAATCAGCGCTACTTCCTTGCCGCCACCATGGTGGGTGCGGTTCCCTGGATGATCCCGCTGCTCGACGACGATCTGCTCACGCTGCGTGAGATCTATGAGCGGCTCGACGGCGTCCTGATTCCGGGCGGGGTCGACATCAGTCCACTGGAATACGGTGAGGCCGTCCGCAAGGAATGCGGCAATCTCGACCCCGCGCGCGACCGCGTGGAACTGCAATTGGTTCGCTGGGCGATCGAGGATGGCAAACCCGTGTTCGGTCTCTGCCGTGGGCTGCAGGTGATCAACGTGGCCTCGGGCGGTACGCTTTGGCAGGACCTCGCATCACAAAATCCGGCTTTCCACAAGCACGACTTTTTTCCGACCGCCGGCTTCGCGCGCGATCACCTCGCGCACGAGGTCGACATCGTCGCGGACACAAAGTTGTCGCGGTTGCTTGAATCCACACGGGCGCCCGTGAACAGCATGCATCATCAAGGCATCAAGCAACTGGGGCAGAATCTCGTGGCCTCGGCGACCGCCGATGATGGGCTGATCGAAGCGGTCGAAGGCGACGGTGACGCGTTCCTGATCGGGGTGCAGTGGCACCCGGAAGTTCTCGAGATGGCGGATCCGCACACCCGACATCTGTTCGGCGGCTTCATTCGTGCCGCTATGGATTGGTCCACCGCGAACGGCACGTCCCGCGTGGGCGTGGGGGGGTAAATGCGCGCACCGAGCCTGACCGTCGGAATTGAGGAAGAGTATCAGATCATCGACCCCGTCACGCGTGACCTCACGCCCGGGTTCGATACGCTGGTGTCGAGCAACGACGCCCAGCTGGCCGACGTCAAAGCGGAGCTCCACCAATGTCAGGTGGAGATCGGCACGAAGGTGTGCTCCTCGATCGCGGAACTCCGGTCGGAGCTGGTGAACCTGCGCCGGCTCGTCATCAATGCCGCCGGACAGCACGGATTGACGATCGCCGCCGCCGGCACTCATCCGTTCTCGAACTGGATGAATCAGGAGATGACGCCGAAGGAGCGATACCTCGGTGTGAAGGCGGAGCTGCAGGACTTGGCCCACCGTCTGCTCATCTTCGGGACGCATGTGCATGTGGGCATTGAAGATCCGGAGTTTCGGATCGACTGCCTGAATGCTGCGCGATACATCTTGCCTCACATTTTGTGCTTGTCCACATCGTCGCCTTTCTGGTTTGGGCGAAATACGGGGCTGCATTCGTATCGCAGCATCGTGTTCAAGAACTTTCCGCGCACCGGGGTGCCGCGCATCCTGAACGGGTGGGGCGACTACGCGGATCTGGTGGACACGCTCGTGAAAACCCGCAGCATTCCCGACGGCTCCAAGATCTGGTGGGACGTGCGGCCGCACCACATCTACCCGACGCTCGAGTTCCGTGCGTGCGACGTGAACACGAAGGTGGACGAGGCGGTGTGCATCGCCGCGATCCTGCAGGCCGTGGTCGCCAAGATGTGGAAGCTGCGTCGCGACAACATGACGTTCCGCGTATACGCCCAGGATCTCATCGAAGAGAACAAGTGGCGTGCGGTCCGTTGGGGGCTCGGCGGCAAGCTGATCGACTTCGGCAAGAAGGAAGAATCCCCGGCGCCGGTGCTCATTCGCGAGTTGGTGGAGTGGTTCCTCGACGACGTGCTCGACGAGCTCGGTACCCGAAAGGAAGTCGAGTATGCGTTCCGCATCCTCGACGAAGGGTCGAGTGCGCAGCGTCAGCTGGCCACGTACGCGCGAACGGGAGATCTGCGCGCGGTGGTCGATCAGCTGATCCGCGAAACGGCGGACGGCGTGTGCGAGCCGTTTCTGGGGCCGCCGCTCGATGCGCTGGATTCCCGTGAGGCGGCCGTACCGGGGTCGATGCCGACGCCAACGGCGCCCTTGTCGCCGGTGCGCGGGCAGTCGGTCCCGTAGTCGACGCCTGAGGGTCGCTCCGACCGAAGCGTGCCAGCGTTTCGCGAACGACTCGCTGGACATCGGCGCCCCAATGCCGCCACTCGCCCCTGTGATGACGACCACGGGGCGCTCTGAGAGAATCGGTGTGCTCGTGTCATCAAGGGTAACGCAGGGATTCCCCGACGCTCACCTCGTTAGAAATACGAATGCAGCTTCGGTGCGCTGTGGGATAGTGTGCAGTCTCGCGCACCGGCGGGCGATCACCATCGGTGCTGCCTCACTCATTCGAATCTCTGCTGCGCTCTCATATGAAGTCGATGATCGTACGGTCGCTGTTCTCCGTTGCGTCCCTCGCCGTGCTTGGCGCGTGCGAAGGCGAGACAAACGCCACGGGTCCCGGTTCGGGCACGCCGGAGCCCGCCGTTAATGAAGTCGTGTCGTTCGGGCCGCTCAACGCCAGCAGCACGGACACCCTCGTGTACTTCAGCTTCGCGTCGGGCGCGCTGGTGCCGCGTACCGGAGACTGGGATCTGGCCTTCCGTCGTTACGAGGTGCGTCTGAACTCGCCGGCGGTGGGCGGTGCCAGCAGCAAGAACGTGCTCGGCTTCGCGCTCGACAACAACAAGGCGGCCACGGACGCGCAGGTGCTGGCCTTCACGCCGGCCGCGACGCTCACGACGTTCGACGCCGTGCGCGCACTGCAGATTCCCGCCGACAGTCAGTTCAAGACTGACCGGCTGACGGAGAACAAGCAGGGCTACCTGAACCTGAGCGGCGTTCCGACGGCGAACCCGGCGAACTATTGGAAGCTGCGCCTGGCCAACGGTACTTTCGCCGTCTTCCGTGCCACGCGAATCAAGTTCACGCAGACGTTTGCCGTTGACACGCTCTATCTCGAGTCGCGCCTGCAGACCGGCAGTACGCTGGGCGCGGTGCGGACACTGGCGATCGCGCCGGCGAACGGCGTGCGTCAGATCAGCCTCGTGACGAATGCGGTGGTGACCGGAGCCGGCTGCAACTGGGATCTCGAGTTCAATCCCGCGGCGAACCAGCTTTCCCTGGTCCCGAACGTCGCCTGCAATGCGGGCACGTATCCGGGACCGACGTCGCCGACCTTCGCCAACGCGACCATCGCCAGCGATGCGCCGCAGTTCGCGACGTTCCTGTCCACGCTGGTTGGGCCGATCCCGAACTCGGTGCTCGATAAGAGCGCGCCGTTCCGCTACAACCTGCAGGGCAATGACCGCCTGCACGCGGCGTTCAATACGTATCTCGTGAAGTCGGGTACGCGCGTGTACAAGCTTCAGGTCACCGACTACTACAGCAATACCGGCGTCGCGGGCTTTCCCACGATTCGTTACGCGCGCATTCGATGAGCGATGGTCGGCGCACGTCGATGTCGTGTCGGATGATGCCGCTGTGCGGGGCGATGCTGCTGGCCGTCGTGTCTGGCGGACCGGCTCGCGCGCAGGGCATCGGCATGGTGCCGGGTACGGTTCAGGGCACCGTGGTGGGCAAGACCGACGGGGCGCCGGTGTTGTCGGCTGACGTGCGTGTACCGCGCAGCGGTGCGCGAGTGCGCACCGACGAACGCGGCACGTTTCGCGTGGCGGCCGACGTTGGTGATTCGCTGATTGTGCGGGCGCTCGGCTTCGCCGAAGTGCGGACGGTGGTGCAGAGCAACACGCCGGTGGTGCGGTTGGTGGCGTTGGCCACGGTGCTGCCGGTGTTCACGACCACGATGGGGCAACGTGTCATCCGCGCCAGTGAATCCCCGCGCAGTGTGACGGTCATCGGTCGCGACGAGCTCGATGCCGTCGCGGCGGTGTCGGCGAATCAGCTGCTGCGTCAATTGCCGGGACTGCAGGAGCTGCCGGCGCCGCCATCGAAGACGTCGATTTCCATTCGCGGCTTCGACGATTCGCGGGTGCTGGTGCTGGTCGATGGCGAGCCGGTGGCCGGCGCGCTCATCGAGAGCCGGGACATCGGCCGATTGAGCACGATCGCTACCGAGCGCATCGAAGTCACGAAAGGGCCGTCGAGCGTGGAGTTCGGCAGCGACGCACTGGGTGGCGTGATCAACATCGTGCAGGCGGCGCCCACGCAGCGACTGACCTTCGACGCCCTCGCGCGCGAGGGCGGACTGGGGCGACAGGAGTCGTCGGCGGGCGTGAGCCAGACGGTGGGGAAGTTCGGCTACCGCCTGAACGGCGGGTGGCGTCAATCCGATCGCGTGACCGGGTACAATGCGATCGGTTCGACGTTCAATCGCATCTACGACGTGCGTACCGACTTCCGCTACGCGCTCACCGACCAGTGGGCGCTGCGGCTCGACATGCAGGGCTCGCAGGAGCGCCAGCGTTTTCCGGTGGACGCCGCGTTCAATGGCTTCATCGACAATCGGGGCGGGCAGGGGTTCGCCGAAGTGCGCGGCCCATTGTTCGGCGGCAACATCCGCGCGCGCGCCTTCGAGCAGCGTTTCGTGTATCAATACCGCCAGTCGCGCGGGCTGCTGCCGATCAAGGGATCGGCCGACTCCCTCGAGCAGCGTGAACGACAGGGTCGCTATCTGCTGTCGTACACGCAGGTGGTGGGCACGCATGCGATCGACGTAGGCGTGCAGCGTTCGAACCGTACACTCGTGGCCCCGAAGAAGGTCACCGGCGACAGCGCCGATGAACAGATCACCGAAGTGTTTGCGCGCGACTCGTGGACCCTCGGATCGCTGTTGATGACGGCCGGCGCGCGGCACACCAGCAGCACACTCTGGGGCAGCAGCACCAATCCGTCATTCGGCGTGGCGTGGCAGACCTCGTCGAGCGTGCGATTGCGCAGCAACGTCGCGCGTGGATTCCGTGCGCCCGGCTTCAAGGAGATTCGCTACACGTTCACGAATCCGGCGGGCGGCTACACGCTCGCTGGCAATCCCGATCTGTTGCCGGAGTCGTCGTGGAGCACGAGCGTTGGCGGCACCTGGGCCCCGAGCACACGCGTCTCGTTCGACGTGGAAGGATACCGCAATGACGTGTCGGGGCTCGTCGACTGGCGATACGAGGGCGACAACGCGGCCGGATTTCAGGCGTACCGCTACGTGAATGTTGCGCGCGCCCGCACCCAGGGCGTGGAAACCAACGCGCGCGTGAATGCGGGCGCCACGGAGGTCACGCTGGGCTACGATTTCCTGCGCGCGCGCGATCTCACGTCGGGATTGCCACTCAGTCGGCGTGCGTCGCATACCGCGCGACTTCGTGTGGCCCGTGAGTGGGCGGTGCGCCGAGGGCTCGCGACCGATGCGTCGGTGCGCTACACCGGCAACGCGCCGCTGGTCGGTATTCCGAGCGGCGCCCCGATTACCGGACCGTTCTCGACCGAGAGCGGCGTGATCGGACGTCAGGGAGCACTGCTCTCGATCGACGCGCAGCTCCGGCTGGCGGTGACGCGTGAGTTGGAAGTCTCGGGTGGCGTGAACAATCTGCTCGATCAGCAGCCCACCTTGTGGACGCCGGCGTTCGCTCGGCAGATCTACGCGGGACTGCGGTGGCGGTGGAGCGTCGCGCCGTAGGGGCGTGTGGACGCGCGGCGGTTCGGACTCAGGGCCTGCGGCCGACCTCGTCGAAGAGCGCCTCGTCGGAGAGGGCCATCGGACGCAGGAGCAGCCGGGCGATGTCTTCCGGGAACTCATGGACGTTGATGCCGTGCGTGTCACTCACGTCGGCGTCGGCGTCGGTTTCGGAGAGGTCGACGGTGAGACCGGGCCCGGAGCCATGTACGTGCCCCACGAATGTGCGCACGGCGCCGGTTCGGCGATGAGTCAGCGTGACCCTCCAGGGAGCGACTGCTGACACCGTCACGTCGAAGGTGGCGATGCGCGGGGTCGCGATGCCCACATTGGCGCAGGCGATCGCGCCGGCGGCGGCACCGGTGGTGGCATCACGGTGCGGCATCGCTTCGCGCACGAACAGTTCGCCGGCACTGCCGGCGTTCGGGGCGCCGCTGGTGGCGGGGGCCAGCCATTGCACGAACTCCGGCATGAGTCGCGAGGCGTGTCCGGTCAGCTCAATGGCGCGCGCGGCGTAGCGCAGCACCTGCCGCACTTCGATGCGATCAACCTCGTCGAAGAACCAGGCGCACGAGGTGAACGTGCGCATCGTGGCCCGCGCGAGCTCGAGCAGTTCGCGGGCCCGCTGCACCTGGTGATCCGACGCATCGGCCGGTAACTCGCGTCGCGCGAACTGCTCGAGCGCCTCACCGTCCTGCGCGACGACGTCACCGTATCGATCGCGCACGTCCCAGGGATCGTCGCGGAACAGTGCGCGGCCTTCGTGCTCGAACACGTCATGCGCGTGGTGCGAGAGGCGTTCGATCGCCGCGCGCAACGGTCCGCGCCATTGCTGTGCCGGCGGCTTGCTGCCATCGAGGCGACACCCGCAGTTGCTGCGCCACCGCTCCACGCCGTGCGCGCAACTCCACGCGCTCGGCGACACCAGTCGCACGTCAGTCGTGGCCGGATACATGGCCACCAACGATGCGCTGTTCGTGACGCGCGAGCTCGACTGCTGTACCACCATCGATAACGCTTCGGTGAGCGTGGAGTCGCCGCTCTTGTGATGATGGCCGAACGTTTCGCCGTCGGTGGCCAAGGTGGTGCAGCGATCGGTCTGCGCATCGCCGGCCTCGCGATACGGGGCGAAGCGCTGCGCCAGCGCCGGCGCGTCGCGCAGCAGGCCGCCGAAGGCGACGTCACCGGCGAGCGAGCCATCGTACGGCACAATCGTGAGAGACCGTCCCGATGCTCCGCGCCAACGCACCGGCATGCCGCTGCCGTCGTGGCCATGCACTTGATACGGGGCCAGAATGGTGAAGGCGATGCCTTCCTTGGCCACGGCGTCGAGGGTGTCTTCATCAGCCGCGCATTCCGGTAGCCACATTCCTTCGGGCTCGCGATGGAAGCGACGACGGAAATCGCGAATGCCCCAGCGAATTTCGGTCGTGCGCTCGCGCGGTGAGGCGAGTGGGAGGATCACGTGATGATACGGCGCGGCGATGGCGTTGCCGTGTCCCCACCGACGCACACTGGCCGCATCGCCGGCTTGCATCGCCCGCATGGTCTCGGGTGCTTCTGCGTCGAGCCATTCGCAGAGGGTCGCGCCCACGTCGAACGAACACCACGCATACAGATTCACCACGCGGGCAATCCCGGCGCGCGCGTCGGGATCACGCGCGGCCGCGCGCCGATCGCGCAAATGCGCTTCCGCCGCCGCGAGCCGGGCGTAGCACTCGCGATTGATGCGCGCGTTCCAGTCGTGGTCGGGAGCGGCGGAGGGCTCGGTCGGCACGACTTCGAGCCAGGGATCTTCGCGCGGCGGCT
Organism: uncultured Gemmatimonadota bacterium; assembly: GCA_903900795.1. Lineage (GTDB taxonomy): Bacteria > Gemmatimonadota > Gemmatimonadetes > Gemmatimonadales > Gemmatimonadaceae > Gemmatimonas. The sequence goes on from CAIUOO010000195.1 coordinate 12,478, forward strand.
GGTACAGGTGATGGTGAATGATGACGGAATGCATCAGCGACGGCTCTTGGCAATCTCGATCGCCTGCTGATACACCTGCGCGTACCGCTCGGCCGAGCGCTCCCATCCGAAGTCCTGCTGCATCGCCGCGCGCATGCGCGGCGCCCACGCACTCGGATCGGCGAAGCGCGCGAGCGCACGCGACATGGCTCGGTCGAGCGCGACGGGCTGAAACTCGTCGAACAGAAACCCCGTGGTGTCGTCCTGCACGGTGTCGGCGATTCCCCCCACACGGCGTCCGACCGGCAGCGCACCGTAGCGCTGCGCCCGCATTTGGGTGAGGCCGCACGGTTCATACTGCGACGGCATGAGGAAAATGTCGGCACCGGCCATGAGGCGATGCTCGAGCCGGTCGGTGAAGTTGAGCTGCACGCCGACATGCTGTGGACGCGCCTTCGCCAGTGCCAACAGGGCGCGTTCGTACTTGGCTTCACCAGCACCGAGAAAGACGAACTGGGCGTCAAGGGTCCAGATCAGCTGCGAATTCAGGACGAGGTCGAGCCCCTTTTGCGCGACCATGCGCCCGGTGAGTCCAAACAGCGGAATGCGCTTGCGCTGCGGCAGTCCAAACGAGCGCTGCAAGGCCGCTTTGCACGTCGCCTTGTTCGATGGGTCGTGGCGCGAGTAGTTCGCCGTGATCTGATCGTCGGTGACCGGATTCCAGAGCGCTTGGTCGATACCGTTCGTGATCCCGGTGAAGCGCGAGCCGAGCCACTGGAAGACGTCCTGCAGTCCGAAGCCGCCCCCGGGCGTGCGCAACTCCTGCGCATGGGTGGGACTTACCGTCACCACCATGTCGGCGAAGGTGAGTCCTCCCTTCAGGAAGTTGATGCGGTCGTACCACTCGAGCTGCTGGAAGTTGTACACTTCGGGCGGGATGCCGCAGTCGTTCAGCATCGCGGCCGGGAAGTGCCCCTGATACCCGGCGTTGTGCACCGAAAGGACCGTCGGGGTATCGCCGTAGCGTTCCGTGAGTTCTGGGTACGTGCGCATGTACATCAGGGCCAGCGACGTGTGCCAGTCGTGCGCGTGAATGAGCACAGGGCCGGCGATCAATCGCGAAATGCCATCCAGCACGGCGCGCGAGAAGAGCGCGAACCGTCTGGCGTTGTCGACGTAGTCTCGGCCCCCTTCGCCGTACAGGCCCGCGCGGCTGAACGCCGAGGGAATGTCGACGAACACCACCTTCGGGCCCGGCGGCGGCTGCACTTCACGGAAAAAACGCACCTCTTCGCTGCGGAATCCCAGGTCGACGTGGATCGGTCGGCCGAGCGGCGCGAGATCGGGCGCATGATCCCGCACCGTGCGGTAGAGCGGGACAAACACGACCACGTTGGCGCCGCCCTTCACTTGATAATTGGCCAACCCCATCACGGCCTCGGCCAGCCCGCCCGTCCGCGAGAACGGACTGTACTCCGACGTGAGATGCACGATCGTCGGCGCCCCACCCTCGGGTGCCCGAATGACGGGCGACCCGAAGCTGGGTGTGGGCATGGCGGGGGATGTCATGGTCTGCGAGTTACGCGATTGGTGGATCGTCGGGCAGGGCGTCACCCAGGATCGATGGGGCATAGTAAGCACGGGCATACTGCTCCACCATGCGCCGCGCCGTGAACTGCTGACCGGCGACGCGGATGGAGTGCTTCATGGTGGCCAGCCAACGACGCGGCAGGTCGTTCTTGTCGCGGTCGTAGTAGCGCGGTACCACGTCCTGTTCGAGCAGCTCGTACAGACGATTGGACGTGCGGACACCCGCCTCGTCGTCTTCTTCCGGTGTGATGGCCCAGCCGTTGTTGCCTTCGTATCCTTCCTCCCACCAGCCGTCGATCGTGGAAATCTGCGGCACGCCATTGAGCGCGGCCTTCATGCCACTGGTGCCCGATGCTTCGAGCGGTACGCGTGGCAGATTCATCCACAAGTCAACGCCCTGCACGAGCAGGTGCGCGAGGTGCATGCCGTAGTCTTCCACGAACGCTACGCGTCCCTCGAATCGCGGATCGCGCGTGAAGTGATACACGTTCTGCAACACTTGTTTGCCCGGATTGTCGGCCGGATGCGCCTTGCCGGCGAAGACGATCTGCACCGGACGTTGGACGTTCGTGACGAGCTTCCGCAGGCGCTCGACATCGCGGAAGATCAAGTCGGCGCGCTTGTACGTCGCGAATCGACGGGCGAACCCGATCGTGAGCGTCTTGGGGTCGAGTAATGTGCCGGCGCCGACGAGCTGCGTAGCCTCGATCTGCCGCCGTGCAAACGCGCTGCGCGCTTCTTCGCGCACGAGGCGCATGAGCGTATGCTTGAGACGCGTGTGCGTGAACCAGAGCGCTTCGTCATCGAGCGTGAGCACCTGTTCCCACAGGGCGGGGTCGCTGCTGTGCCCCCACGCCGCACCGAGATGCTCGTCCAGCAACTTCATGATGGGATTGGCCATCCACGTCGCGAGGTGCACGCCGTTCGTGACATGACCCACCGGGATGTTCTCCGCCTCACGTCCGCTCCAGAGCGAACGGCTCATATCGCGCGTCACGATGCCGTGGCGACGCGAGACGGCGTTCACGCGGCGCGAGAGACGCACCGACGCGGCCGTCATGTGGTACACGCCGGTACCCGACTCCGGCATGTAGCCGATGCGCAGGAACGTGTCGGCGTCGATCCCCATGTCGTTCCAGTAGCCGTCGGCGCACTGACGCACTTCGTTCACGCCGAAGTGGTCGTGGCCGGCGGGCACCGGCGTGTGGGTGGTGAACACGCTGCGGTTCCGCACGTGCTTCACCGCTTCCGCGAACGACACGCCCTGCTGACAGAGTTCGCGCACGCGCTCGACCATCATGAACGCCGCGTGTCCTTCGTTGGCATGCCACGCGGCGGGCGCGATGCCGAGGGCGCGTAGCGCACGCACGCCACCGACGCCCAGCAGCCATTCCTGACGGAGCCGCATCGCCGGGCCACCCGAGTACAGCTTCGAGAGTAACGGCCGGTCGTCGGGATGGTTCTCGGGAAGATCGGAATCGAGCAGATATACCGGCACGCGCCCCACCTGCATCTTCCAGACGCGGATGTTGATGTCGCGGCCGAACGTATTCACGGTGACGAGGTGCTTCTCGCCATCCTTGCCCGGCAGCGGCACGATCGGTACCGCATTGAAGTCGATGGCCTCGTTCGAGTCTTCCTGCCAGCCATCCACCCGGATGTGCTGATCGAAGTACCCCTGGCGGTACAGAATGCCCACGGCCACGAGCGGGATACCGAGGTCGGATGCCGTCTTGAGGTGATCGCCGGCGAGCACGCCGAGTCCGCCTGAGTAGATCGGCACGGAGTTGTGCACGCCGAACTCAGCGCAGAAATAGGCGACGGGCTGGCCACGCAGCTCGGGGAAGGCACGGGCGTACCACGTATGTTCGTCCGAGCGCTCCGAGGCCAGCCACTGCATCGCGCGGTCGTAGCGTGCGCAGAAGACGGTGTCTTCGGCCAGGCGTTCGAGACGGGCGGGATCAACGAGCTGGAGTAGCCGGATCGGGTTGTGGCGCAGCCGATGCCAGAGGCTCTCGTCGATCTCCTTGAAGATCATCCGCGCGTCGCGATTCCAACTCCACGCCAGATTGTGGGCGAGGTGCGCGAGCCCGGCGAGCCGTCCCGGCAAAGGGGAAGGCTGGGGAACACGCGGGGCGGGTGGCGCTTCGACAGGTGCGGTCATATCCACAGGAACACGGGACGGAAACGCGACCCGAAATGGTCGCGCGAGGACGAGCGACCTGAAACCTAGATGGATGCGCACCGGTGTGGACAGGTGAACCGACCCGAAGTAGTGTGCGGATGTGCGCCTCGAGCGTCCGACCCGGGCGCCCGAGTGGTCTCATTTTTCAGCTGCCACATGCCGCCACTGCGCTCCCGTTCTGCTTCGCCGTCTCCCGCGATCGACGTGTTCAAGTTCGGTGGCGCCTCGTTGGCCGATGCGGCGGCGGTCCGCCACGCCATCGCCCTGATCCTCGAACCGCGCCCGTCGCGCGTCGTCACCGTGGTCTCGGCGCTGGCGGGCGTTACCGACGCGCTGCTGGCGCTCGCCGAGTCGGCGCGAGCCGGGGACGTCGACGCCGTCGACGAGCAGGTCACGAAGCTGCACAACCGTCACGCCGTCGTCGCCACTGGTATTATCGGCAACGCGCGGGTGCGAGCGCGACTGCTGCGCGAACTCGACGCGGCCTTCGAGGAGCTCCGGACGCTCGGCTACGGGGTGGCCAGCCTCCGCGAACTGACGCCGCGCACGAGAGATTTTCTGCTCGTCCGGGGGGAGCAGCTCTCGGCGCGACTCGTGGTGGCCGGGTTGCTCGCCCGCGGCGCGAACGCGGCCTACGTCGAGGCGGCCACGCTCATTCGCACCGACGGGGTGTTCGGCGGCGCGTTCCCGGATCTGGTGGCCACTGATCGTGAAGTGCGGGCACAGCTGCGCCCGCTGCTCCGGAAGCGGGTGCTGCCCGTGGTACCGGGATTTGTCGGGGGAACCGCTGACGGTGCGCTGGTCACGCTCGGTCGGGGTGGGAGCGATCTCACGGCCACGGTGCTGGGCCGCTCGCTCCGGGCGCAGCGGATCACGTTGTGGAAGGACGTGCCCGGGCTGATGACGACCGATCCGCGATTGGTGCCGACAGCACGCATCGTGCCGCAGCTCAACGTACGCGAGGCGGCCGAGCTGGCGTACTATGGGGCGAAGGTCCTGCATCCGCGCGCGCTCATTCCGTTGGCGCGGGTGCGCGTGCCGGTGTTCGTGCGACCGTTTGCGGACCCGACGGCCCCTGGCACCGAGATCTCGGTCCGCCACACGCTCACGCGCTATCCGGTGAAGGCGCTCTCCATCGTGCGCAGTCAGGCGCTGGTGACGGTCACCGGCAATGGCATGCTGGGCGTGCCCGGCATCGCGGCGCGCACGTTCGCGGCGCTTCAACAGGCCGGCATCTCCGTCACGTTGATTTCCCAGGCCTCGTCGGAGCACTCGATCTGCCTGTGTGTGCCGGCCGAACGTAGCGCCGAGGCGCGGGTGTCGCTGGAGAAGGCGTTCGCCCTCGAACTCTCGCGTCGTGAGCTCGAGGGAATGGACGTGCAGCGGGGCATGGCCACGTTGGCGGTGGTCGGCCTCGGGATGGCCGGCTCACCAGGCATCGCCTCGCGCATGTTTACCTCGCTGTCGAGCGCGGGCGTGAACATTGTGGCCATCGCGCAGGGCTCGAGTGAACTGAATATCTCCGTGGTGATCGCCGAGACCGATGCGGAAGTCGCGGCGCAGGCGGTGCACGACGAATTCCAGCTCGACAAGATCGGCGGTGGCGGGTTGCGCGAGGAGGACCGCCTCGATGTGGTGCTGCTGGGGGTGGGACTGATCGGCCGTGAGTTGATTCGGATGTTGCCGCGCGTGCGGCGCCGTGTGAAACCCACCATCGTCGGCCTAATCGATCGCAGCGGTTTCGTGTTTGCGCCCGAGGGGCTCAGTGCGCGCCAGTTGGCGACGTACGCGAAGGGGAAGGAGGCGGGTGGCACGTTGGCGGCCATGAGCGGCGGGCAACAGGGGACGGCGGCCGAGGCGGTGGCCTACATCGGCAACCACGCGCTGTCGCGTCCGGTGCTGGTGGATGTCACGGCGCACGAAACTTTGCCGGCGATTCGCGCGGCGATCGTGGCCAATATGGATATCGTGATGGCCAATAAGCGTCCGTTGTCGGCGCCTCGCGCTGAGGTGGAGTCGCTTCGGGCGCTGGCGGCCAAGCACGGCTCGCGGCTGTTGCATGAAACCACCGTGGGCGCCGGCCTGCCCGTGATGGACAGCTACGCGAAACTCGTGGAAACGGGCGACAAAGTGCTGCGCATTGAGGGATGCACGTCGGGTACGCTGGGCTTCCTGCTGACCGAAATCGGCAAGGGCCGCGCCTTCAGCGAGTCACTGCGGGATGCGATGTCGCGCGGCTTCACCGAGCCCGATCCGCGCGACGATTTGTCCGGGATGGATGTGGCGCGGAAGGCCTTGATCCTGGCGCGCATGATGGGATTTGGCGGTGATCTGACCGACGTGACCGTGGAGTCGCTGGTGCCGGCGGCGTATCGGAAGATGCCCCTGCCGACGTTCCTGGCGACGTTGTCGCGGCAGGACGCGGCGTGGGCTGAGCGTTTCGCGGCGGCCACCAAGCAGGGGCGCGTGTTGCGCTATGTGTTGAACGCCTCGCCGAAGAAAGTCGAAGTGGGGCTGCGCGCCGTGCCGCTCACCCATCCGCTGGCGGGCTTGCGTGGCACCGACAATCAGATCGTCTTCACCACTATGCGGTATCGTGAGCATCCGCTGGTGATCACCGGGCCTGGCGCCGGTCCGGCGGTCACCGCCGCCGGTGTGCTCAACGACATCCTTCAGCTCACGCCGTCATGACCACGCCAATGCTTCATCCATTGCCGACCGACGCCGTATTCATGCCAGCGGGCGTGACCGGGCTACCGGTCGGTGCCGAACGCAGCGTGCAGCGATGCGCCGCGTGCGGGCAGCTGCTGTCGCCACTCGACGCCGCGCCGGATTGCCCGTCGTGTGGTGGGCTGCTGGAGATCATTCATCGCGCGCCGGTCGATGAATTCGACGCGCCACTCTCCGCCAACGCCATCAAGCATAGTTTCTCGCAGCATTGTTGCGCGCTGCCGATGGGACACGCCTCGGGAGTATGGCGCTTCGAATCGATCGTGATGCCCGGTGCGGGTGAGGCCATTGTGAGTCACCCCGAGGGCAACACGCCGCTGTTGTCGCGGGCCGCG
>CAIUOO010000196.1 GCA_903900795.1 uncultured Gemmatimonadota bacterium
CGAGTCGCTACCCATTGGCATCTTCATCGCGTTGTTCACCGGCATCGTGCTGGCGCTCCTCGCGAGCTATTCCGTGGGCAATCTCGTGCCGCCGTACTTCGTGGGCACGCTGGTCCAGAAAACGATCACCCTCGAACTCGCCCCGGTACTCACCGGTCTCGCCCTGGCTGGACGCGTTGGCGCGAATATCGCGGCCGAGCTGGGCACGATGCGCGTCACCGAACAGATCGATGCACTCGAGACGCTCACGTTCGATCCGATGAGTCATCTCGTAGTGCCGCGGGTGCTGGCGTCAACGCTGATGTTTCCGGTCGTGGTGGCTGTCGCCATGCTGGTCGGGCTGTTGTCGGGCTGGGTGGCCTCGCTGGGACTGCTCGACATCACGACGCCGCAATTTCTGAAGGGCGTGCGCATTTTCTTCACCGACTTCGACGTACGTTATGGCCTCGTGAAGTCGGCAAGCTTCGGCGCGGCGGTCGCGCTGATCGGATGCCGTGCCGGTTTGAACACGAAGGGTGGTGCGCAGGGCGTCGGACGCGGCGCCACGCGCGCCGTGGTGATTTCGGCGGTCATGATTCTCGTCCTCGATGCCTTCTGGGCGCTCGTCTGGCTCACGGGCCGTACTATTCGGTAGTGCATCCCAACGTGCCCATTCCCCCACTCTCTTTATGACCACGTCCCGACGCGCCAGCGACTTTGTGGTCGGCGCCACCGTGCTGGTGGTGACGATCGTGGTGATCGGCACGGTGCTCTGGCTCAAACAAGCCGATCTCCGTGGCAAGACCCGCCATGTCGTCGTGCGTTCACGCGACGTAGGGGGCGTGGCACTCGGCAATCCGGTGGTGATCCGCGGCGTGCGCTCGGGACAGATCGAGTCCATCGCGCTCGGTGAGCGTGGGTGGGTCGTGCTCACGCTCGGCATCGATCGTGGCACCACACTGCCATCCGATCCGGTCGTGCTGCTCGCCGCGTCGAGCCTGTTCGGCGAATGGCAGGCCACCATCACCGACGCGACCGGGTTGCCGGCCGACCGCGAACTGCGCGCGGCGATCACTGAGTCGCGCACCACCGGCGACACGTTGGCGGGGGCGGTGCTTCCCGACATTGCCCAGCTCACCACGGTCGCCGGTCGCATCGCCGGTGATGTCGCACAAGTCGCCGACCGGGTGCAAGTCGCGTTCGACGATCAAGCCGCGCGCGAACTCCGTGAATCGCTCCGCAACTTTTCGCGGCTCTCGACGCAGTTAGCCACCACGGTGGCGCTGCAGTCCAAAAACCTCGATCACATCAGCAGCGATGTGCAGCTCGGGCTCAAGAGCATCAAAGCGGCAGCGGCAAACCTGAACGCCTTCTCGTCACGCGTCGACTCGGCGACCAGCCGCGGCGAACTCCAGGTGATCGTCGCCAATTCGCAGACCGCCGCCAAAGAGCTGCTCGCGGCCACGAGCCGTCTGCGTGACGTCGTGGACGGCCTCGATCGCACGGAGGGACGGCTGGCGAGCGCGGTGTCCAGAGCCGACTCGGTGTTCAACAAGGTGAACGCGGGGCGTGGAACGCTCGGACTGATGGTGAACGACCCGGCGCTGTATCAGCAGAGCGATTCACTGGTGCGTGAACTCCGCGGACTCATCGCGGACGTGAAGAAGAATCCGAAGCGGTACTTCACCGTGCGGGTGTTTTAGCGTTTCGCGTCGCGTTTCGCATCAGGCCGAGGGCACCGCGAGGACGCCGCACCGTGACGTACGCAGCACCCGCGTGGCGACCGAGCCCACCACGAGCCGCTCGAGAAAGCTAGAGCGCTGCGTGCCCACCGCGATGAGGTCACACTGCGCCTGCTGCGCGAACGACAGGAGTGACGACGCAGGATCGCCGCGCACGGTGACCGTGTCCACGATCACCTCGTCGAGCGTATCGAGCTGCGCGCGCACCTGATCAAACAGCTGGAGCAAGCTGCGTCCGTAGTCGGCATCCCACGCCTGCCAATCGACCGATGGGTGCTCGAACCGCGGGCGCACGTGCACCAGGGTAAGCCGTCCGTTGGGGGCGACCAGTCGGGCGGCGAGGCGGGCCGCCTGGACACTGGCGACGCTGAAGTCGAGGCCGGCCACCGCGTGCATCGGATGCGCGGGGAAGTTGGGGCCGACCGCCAGCACCGGTACACGCGATTCTCTGAGCGTGGCCAACGTAGTCTCGGTGCCGAACAACCGATCCAGCGGATTGTGACGCCCGATCCCCATCACGATCACCGACGCGCGACAACGCAGGGCCTCGGTGGCCAGCACACGTGCCGGTGAGCCCATCTGCACCTCCACCGGCCAGGCCGAATCACCGGCCGCCGAAATCGAAAGCGCGCGGTGGAGGTCTTCGACCATCGACGCGCGGCGCTCCTCATCCAGATCCGCCGGCACGGGCAACACGTCCATTCCGGCAGCCACACTGGGCGTCGGCGCACAGACGCCAAGCACCTGAATCGGGCCCCCAAACGCCCTCATCGCCGACCGGGCGGCGTTGAATAACGCCTCACTGGACACCGGTGCACCATCGCACGCGACGAGCACGGGTCCATTGGCGCCGGGCGGCAGAGACTCCGAGTGCATGACGGGATCGTGGGCGGGAACGGACATGGACGGGACCCTCGGAGAGCGACAGGCATCGCGCTGCAACAAAGGGTCGCGCTTGAGCCACCCACACCATATCGGGGAGTCCGGTGATCCGAGTCGGGGAATCCCTTATAACTACATCGACATGTTGTCTACAGCGCCCAACGGAGCGCGCGGGCCGTCGTGTCGAGCAGTCGGTGAGACCACGTCCGCTGGCGCCATTCCTCCCTGGTGATCTCGCGGCTGCCAGCGAGATCCGCCCGGAAACTGCCTTCGAGCTCGGCGGCGCACGCGTCATCAAGAACGAGCACGTTGCATTCCGCATTCAACCAAAAGGAACGAAAGTCCAGATTCGACGAACCGATCATACTCGCATGGCCATCGACCACCATCGTCTTCGCATGCAGCGTGGCACGCTCGTACTCGAATACGCGCACGCCGCTCTCGAGTAACTGGCGATAAGCCCCATGCGCGGCATGCCGGATCAACGGCACATCCGTGCGCGCGCCGGGCAGCAACAGACGCACATCCACGCCGCGCCGCGCCGCGTGGATCAGGAAGGTGAGTGCTCGGCTCGGCGGTGCGAAGTACGGCGTCGTGATCCAAAGGCGCTCGCGCGCGCCGCCCAGCAGCGCCGACAACACACTCAACATCTCGTGTTGTCCGCGTCCGGGTCGCGGATCAAGCACGAGCATGGCGCGATCCGCCGGCGCCGCCACCTCGATGACACGGCGTACGCGACGTCCGCGGCGACGGTCGTGTTGCCGTCCGAGCTGACGCTGGACCTGACGCTGAACGGCCTGCTGCCATCGACGTGATGTCGCCCGCGCGCCGATCCCCTCGACGTTCTGTTGCGGCGACGCCTCGACGGCATCGCTCCAGCTCACGTATTCAAGACCGGGCAGCGCCGGCCCCCGCGCGCGATCCCATCCTTCCGCGAACACCGCGGCCAGTTCACGCGCCACCGACCCTTCCACCTGCACAAAGGTGTCGCGCCACACATCGTGACGGGCACGAATCGACGAGCCGTACTCTTCACCGATATTCATGCCCCCCGTGAATGCGACGCCGCGATCGCAAACGAGCAGCTTACGATGATCGCGGCGCAGCGCAGCGAAAGGATGATGCCAAAAGCGATGGAAATGGCGCACGGCGACGCCCTGCCCCGTGAGCGAATCCCAGAAGCGAGCGGGCGTGCCCATCGATCCCACGGCATCGGCCAGCACGTACGTACGCACACCACGCGTCGCCGCGCGCACCAACGCCTGCTGCACGGATGCCCCGAGC
>CAIUOO010000197.1 GCA_903900795.1 uncultured Gemmatimonadota bacterium
CCACTGGAAGCGGTAGCGCACATCCTTTGCCGCCTGCCCCACGAGCTGCTGCGGATACAGGTTCACGTTGCGCCGCTCACCGGTGGTCAGATCCCAGCGATTGATGGCGCCGCCGTAGCAGCCGCCCCAGATCACGCCGGGGTGGTCGGGATGCAACGACACGGGGCCGGTTTCGCAGCCGCTGGCGTAGCGCCAGCCGGCGAGCGGATGCAGATCGTTGGGGCCGCTGGCCGACGGCACGCTGATCGACGTGTTGTCCTGCTGCGATCCGTACAGCCGGTACGGGAACGCGTGATCCACGACCACTTCGTAGAGCTCGGCCGTGGGCATCACGTTCATCGAGCTCCACGACCGGCCGCCGTTGAGCGAGACCACCGACCCGCCGTCGTCGGAGAGCGCCATGATCTTCGGCTGCGCCGGATTGATCCACAGGTCATGCGTGTCCCCGTGCGGCACGGCCACCGCCTCGAGCGTCTTGCCGCCGTCGATGGAGCGATGCAGCTGCACGCTCATGATCCACACCGTGTGTTCGTCCACCGGGTCGGCCACGAGCCGGTAGTAGTACCACGCGCGCTGCCGGATGCGGTTCTCGTCGTTCACCCGCGCCCAGGTGGTGCCGGCGTCATCGGACCGGTACAAGCCGCCCAGCGGCTCCGCTTCGATGATCGCCCACACGCGTTCCGGATTGGCGGGGCTCACGGTGAGCCCGATCTTGCCCGTGAGCCCGGTGGGGAGCCCGCCGCCCAGCTTCGTCCACGTGTCACCGGCATCGGTGGACTTCCAGATGCCGCCCTCGCTGCTGCCGGAAATCATCGTCCACGGCTTGCGCTCGCCGCGCCAGAACGCGGCGTACAGGATGCGCGGATTGCGGGGATCCATCACGAGGTCGGACGCCCCGGTGGAGTCGTTCAGGAAGAGCACCTGCTGCCACGACGTCCCTCCGTCGCGCGAGCGGTAGATCCCGCGCTCGCGGTTGCGGCCGAACGGATGGCCCAGCGCAGACATGTACACGAGATCGGGATTGGTCGGGTGTACGGCGATGCGGCCGATCGCCCCGGTCTCGCTGAGGCCGATGAAGGTCCAGCGCTTGCCGCCGTCGGTGGACTTCCACGCGCCGCGCCCCGTGCTGGAGTTGCCGCGCACATCCTGCGACCCAGTCCCGACGTAGATGACGTTGGGATCGGCATCGGCCACGCGCACGGCGCCGATCACGCCACCGAAGTACCCGTCGCTGATGTTGCGCCAGCTCTGGCCCGCATCGTCGGTGCGCCACACGCCGCCACCGGTCGATCCCGACAGGAAGGTGTGGGGCTGCGACGGGATCCCCGCGATGGCGGTGGACCGTCCGCCGCGCGTGGGCCCGACGGAGCGGAACCGCATCGACGCCACCATCAACGAGTCGAGCGCGGCGACCGACGACGCAGCCGGTCGGGCGGCTACGGGGCGTTGGGCGAGCGCGGGGCCGGACACGACGGTCACCAGCAGGAGGGCGAGCGAAAGGCGAAGCATCGATCGGAGGAGTCGAATGTGGCCGGGAGATGGAGGGCGTCGGCAGCCGACATAACTTAGAGCGCCGTGCCGCCCGGTGGGGGCACGGCGCCCCGAGCCCCACCGTCTCGATCGTGCAACGAGCGGAACCCGAGGCATGCCACCTGCCTCTCATGCAGCGTGCGACGACTCCGGCCTTTCTCACTCCTCTGCGCGTTGATGGTTGGCGCCTGCTCCCTCCTGCTACTGCCGGTTCTTGGCGGGGCGCAGAGCGGCGTCGAACCCGGTAGTACGACGCACGAACGCGCCGGATTCGCCGCCGTGCCCTTCCGGGTCGGCGAGTCGTTCGACTTCGGCCTGCAGGCCGAGTGGTTTCTGATTCGCGGCAACGGGACAGCGACGTTACGCGTCGAAGCGCTCGATACGTTGCGCGGCAACCCGGCGTATCGCCTGTCGTTTCGCACGAAGGGCGGCATCACGGTGTTCAAGATCAACGATGCGCAACGCTCCTGGCTCAATGCGCGCCAGCTGTTCTCGCATCGGTTCGAGCAGAAGCTCGATCCCTGCGCGACAATCCGGTCACGGCCTGTCACAGCTGTGCACGGATGCTTGGCGACCGCATCACGAATGGTGATGATGCCGCAACCCAAGCGATGGAGATCGATGCGCCGAGTGCGTGCGATGACATCCATGCTGGCCACCTTCGGCTGGCTGTGTGCGGCCCACGCGATGACGGGGCTGCTCGCGCTGCTCCTTCTCGTTTCTCTGCTCTATGCGACAGCGCCGCTGTACGCGTTTGCGGAGTCGCGTCCGTTTGCCGGACCACGCTGGTACAACCCCTACGGTGAACTCACGGCGCCGGGCCGCTGGCAGAAGGCGAGCTTTCATGCGCACTCCGTGGCGTGGGGCGGAGCCACCAACGGCACGCAGTCCGCGGAGCAGGTGGTGAGCGCGTACCAGACGATGCAGTACGACATCGTGGGGCTGTCCAACTACCACTCGATGTCGGCGGCGGAGCGCACCGGCACCTTCCCGGTGTACGAGCAGGGCTGGAATGTGCAGAAGGCGCATCGCCTGGCCATCGGCGGCGATGCGATCGTCTGGCGCGACTATCCGCTCGGACAGACCGCGCACCAGAAGCAGGACATCATCAACCGGCTCGCGCTCACGGGCGCCGTTGTGGTGCTCGCCCATCCGGCGCTGCGCGGCGGACACTCCACCGCCGATCTGCGCCATCTCTCGGGCTATGATGCACTGGAAGTGCTCAATCATTTTGTGCCGCCCGCCACGATGCAGTGGGATGCCGCGCTCTCGTCCGGGCGGGCGGTGTGGGCGATGGCGAACGATGACTCGCACGACGTCCGCCGCGCCGGTGAGACGGGGGTCAGTTGGACGCTGTTGTATGCGCCGTCGAGCCGCCCCGACGACGTCCGCGCCGCGATTCGCGCCGGTCGCCTGATCGGGGTGCGCGGTGCTGGTGGACAGGCGCAGCTCGCCTTTCTGTCGCAGCGCATCGTCGGCGATACGCTCGAAGTGCGCGTGCGCGGGCCGGTGGGTCGCGTCGCGTTCACCGCGCAGGATGGCGTGCCGCGCACTGCGGTGGTCACCGTTGCGAACGGCGTCACCACGGCGCGCGCGGTCGCGCGAACCACCGATGGCTACGTGCGCGCGACGGTGAGCGGCACGGGGGCGGCTGATCGGGAACTGTTGCTCCTCAATCCCGTGATCCGGTGGGACGGCCAGCTCCTGGGTGCCGGACCGGCCACCGTAGATGCCACGCGCACGGCGGCGCTGCGATGGTTCGCCTGCGGTGTGTACGTGGCGGCGTTCACCTCGATGCATGCCAGACGGCGGCGTCGGGTGCCGAGCGCGCGACCGGTGCAGGTATGAGCGAGGCCACCACGGCGCGCGCCGACGCGTCTTGGGTGGCGGGTTTGTGGTTGGTCATTGCGCTGTCGACGATGGTCCGGCTGGTGGTGGCCGGCACCACAGGGCTGGGCATCGACGAGTCGTATGCGGTGACGGTGGCGCGGCCCCTGTCGTGGAGCTACTTCGATCATCCGCCGCTGCATTTCTGGATGGCTGGCGCCATGACGTGGCTGAGTGGCGACACCCGTGCCATGGTGGTGCGCTTGCCGTTTGTGCTCGCCTTCAGCGCGACGTTGTGGGCGGTCGGTCGGCTTGGACATCTCGCCTTCGGTGCGCGTGCCGGTACGCTCGGGGCGCTGGCGCTGGCGTGTACCGGTGTGCTTGGCCTCACCACGGGCACGTGGGTATTGCCCGACGGCCCGTTGGTGTTGTGCGCCGCATTGGCGGCGCTGGTGCTGGCGCCGATGCTGTTCGATGATCACACCGTCGCCCACGCGTCGCGGGGACGCTGGATGCTGGCAGGCGCCCTGCTTGGTGGCGCGATGCTCGCCAAGTATCACGGCGCGTTGTACGGCGCAGGGTTGCTGCTCTTTCTGCTCACGACGGCGGCGGGGCGTCAGCAGCTGCGTACACCCGGCCCGTGGCTGGCCGCCGCCATCGCTCTCGCGTGCACCACGCCGGTGCTCTGGTGGAACGCGCAACATGGCTGGGTCTCGTTCCGCTTCCAGGGCGCGCGCGCCGCCACCACCACGGCGTGGTCGATCGCGCCGTTTCTCGAAAACGTGAGCGGTCAGGCGCTGTGGCTCCTGCCATGGATGGCCATTCCCTTCGCGCTGGCGTTGGGTCGGGCAGTGGTTCGGCGCCGAACCGACCAGCGTGGCTGGTTCTTTGTCTGTCTCGCCTTGCTGCCGGTTGGTCTCTTTACTGTCGCCACGCTGGGTGGCGCACGTGGCTTACCGCACTGGCAGGCGCCGGGCTGGCTCTTTGTCGCCCCACTGGTGGGACGTGCGCTCGACCACGCGCTGGCCCGCGGGGCGAGCTGGCCACGGGCCTGGATTCCGGTGGCGGCCGGGGTATGGGTCGCGTTGGTCGCCATCCTCACGCTGCAGGTGGCCACCGGTTGGCTGGGCGGTCAGGTCGCGGCGCTGCGCGCACCAGTCGATCCCACACTCGATGCTTTTGACTGGCGTGCGCTCCGCGACTCACTGACGGCACGCGGTATCGACATCGCCGGCGGGGTGACGGCACGCAGTTGGATTCAGGCGGGCAAACTTGGCGTCGCGTTGGGCGCCACGACACCGATCGTGTGTGCCTGTGATGATCCCCATCATCTATCGTATCGTGAGGCGCCGGCTGGCTATCCGGCCATCCTCGTGGAGCACGCGCAGCCTTGGAAGCGCGGGTGGCGGCCGGCCTCGGTGGCGCTCTCCGACCGGTTAGGCCCGCTCGACTCGCTCGGCGCAATTACCCTCGCGCGGGCCGGACAGCCGGCGGTCACCTTGGTCGTGTATCGCCGTTACGGCGCCGCGCTGGTCACCCAGGCCGTGTACCACAGATCGCGCAGCATCTCGGCGCCAGCCGCCAATCGAGCGGCCGCAAACGCCTTCTGATCCGGCGTGGCCGTTTCAGGCTGAAAGGCCATCGCTTTGTCGAGCGAATAGAGGCGGTCGAGTTCCCCGAACGATGTGTTGAGGTAGGCGATCACCGCCACGCGCACATCGGGGAACACTTGCGGCGTATGCGTCATGTTGGCGGTGACATCTCCCGCCTTCATGTGCGCTTGCACGAAGGCCGACTCGAAGCGCCCGTGGAAGCGATTGTCGGTGGCGTAGCCCTTCGGGTTGTCCCCCACCCACCCATTGTGATGTTTGGTGGTGTGATGCGGGTTCGAGCCGTCGGCGACGTAGTGGCCGAGGATGCCGGCATCGTCGATGATGCGCTGCTCGATCCACGCGCGGACGGTGGAATCGGGCGCGATACGCCACAGCCGAAAGTCGACGCGCAGGCGCTGCACCTGCTCAATGATAGCGAACGGCAACAGCCCCATCGTGTTGGGAGCCACGTCGGTGGGACGCAAGGAGTCGGCGAAGGCCCAGCGATTGGGGGCGGCCAGTGCCCGACGCAACACGGCGGTCTCGACGAGATCCATGTCGATGTAATGATCCGGCGACGTGCCCCCCTCGAGGGCGGGATCGAGCCGCCGTTCCACGTTGGCCTTCCACCGGTCCGGCTCGGGATTCAGGTAGGCCAACTGCTGCGAGGCGTTGCGAAGAAACGCGGGGACATCGCTGGGCAACTGCTGCGCGGCGGTCAGTCCGATCAGGCGATGGCCAACGTCGCCCCACGCGGCGAGCGGGAGTGGCAGCACGGCCAGAAGCGCCACGGCGGCGGCGGCCCGGATGAATCGCGATCGAGCGATGAACACGCGAACGACTCCAGTGAAAATGATAAGGTCGCGCGACACGCCGTGACGGAGCGGCAGCCAATTGTGCGGCTGCCGCTCCGTAAACCACTACCGCAGGGGCGTGCTGAGCCGGATGAAGTACAGCACCACGCGATCACGGAGCTGGGTCGCCGGAAGAATCTTCGACACAAAGTTAGAAGACCCACCGTCGACGACGCCAAAGTCGTCGTCGTTGGAGACCACCAGCAGATCCTTCCCGATCAGCGTCACGCCTTCCAGCTTGTCGTGCGGATAGCCGCCGGGGAGGGTGAGCAAGTCATACACCAGCGACTTCGACACGGGGGTGATGGCGTTCGACGCGCGCTCGGCTGGGGTCAACGCTTCGAGCACCTTCCCGCCGAAGAGCTTACCGGTGCTCGCGTTCGCCGGGTCGCCCACATCGGTGGCATTGGCCAAATCAATGCGATACACCCGCTTCGAGGTCGCCGCCGGTGAGCCGCCCTGAAACAGGCCGTCGCGCTCGATCACCAGAAACGACGTCGCGGAAATTGCCGTGATCTCGCTGATGATGTTGCCGACCGCATCGGCCACATACACGAACGTCTTGGTGGCTCCGGAGGCGATGTCGAAGGTGATAATGCGGTACGCGTTGCTGGCGCGGCCAATCGTGGTGGTGGGATTGTCGAGCGGCGACTGCATGGCGCCCACGAGCGTTCGGCCATCGGGGGTGATGGCCAGTCCTTCCATGCCGCGATTGGGACGACGCAGGGCAAGCACTGCGGGGATCCGCCGGCCGCCGGTTCCGTTGCCAAACGGGTTGATGCGCTCGAGTGTACGGCCACTCGCGTCGAAGTGCACGATATGCGGGCCGTACTCATCCGCTACCCAGAAGCTGCCGTTGCTCTCCACGGCCAACCCTTCCGAATCCAAGCCATCGGGATCGGTGGGAATGGTTGCGCCGCTCACATCAATACCGGTTTCCCCGGTGGCGCCAACGCCTGCCGGATTGGGGCGACCACTGATGTTCACGCCGGCCGCGTTCTTGAGTTCGATCGTCGAGATGCGGCGCAGCGAGTCACCACTCAACCGGAACTTGGCCAGCACGGGCGTGAAGTTCGGGAGCGGGAACAGGAGACGGTTGGCCACCGGCGTCGTGGTGTTCGGACCACGGTCGGTCATGATCCAGAACACGGCGGGGTCCGTTGGATCCAAGGCGAGCGCCGAGCCGTATCCACCGGCAATCGTCACACCGCTGAGGGTGCCCCACGTCGTCGGCGCGGCGTCGACGGCTTTGAGCGGGTAGGTGATGGCGGCGGCAGGGGCTGTGCTGTCGTCGCGACACGCGACAACGCACAGGGCAAGGACCGAGAGGGCAAGCGTACGCATGTCGGTGTGGATTGAGGGTAGG
>CAIUOO010000198.1 GCA_903900795.1 uncultured Gemmatimonadota bacterium
CCGCGGTGAAGGATGAGAAGATCATCCCGCTCGAGGCCTACGGCATCAAGGTTATGTCGATCGGCTTCCTCATCGAGAAGGAGCAGCCGGCCATCTGGCGCGGTCCGATCGTGATGAAGATCCTGACGCAGTTCCTGAAGGACGTGGCGTGGGGACAGCTCGACTACTTCCTGGTCGACATGCCACCGGGCACCGGTGACGCGCAGCTTTCGCTCGTACAGGCCACACAGGTGCACGGTGCCGTGATCGTGACCACGCCGCAGCAGGTGTCGGTGGGCGACGCCCTCCGCGGCGTGAAGATGTTCGAGCGCACCGCCGTGCCCGTGCTCGGCATCGTGGAAAACATGTCGTACTTCGAGAACCCCGAAACCGGCAAGCCGATTGCCGTGTTCGGCACCGGTGGCGGCGCGCGATTGGCGGCGGAAACCAACCTGCCCCTCATCGGACAGGTCCCGCTCGATCCGCGCATTCAGGAAGGCGGCGACACCGGTCGTCCGATCGTCGACGCCGAGCCGACGTCGCGCGCGGCGAAGGAACTCGAAGCGATCGCCCAGCGGGTCGTGGAGCGCCTTGTCGGCATCTACGGCAGCTGAATCGCACGCTGAAGTCGATGCCCCACGCGGCGCACTCGTCGGGGAGCCGTTAGCCCTCACGATTCGCCGCGTGGCGCTGCCGGCGGTCGTCGCCAATCTGCTCATGACCACGTTTCACAACGTGGACACGTTCTGGATCGGACGCACGCTCGGCCCCGATGCACTCGCGGCCGCCACCAGTTCGATCTTCTGGATCTGGCTCGTGATCTCGATCGGCGAGATGGTCAGCATCGGCCTCGATGCGATCGCCGCGCGACGACATGGTGAACGTCGTCCGTCGGAGGCGGCGCGCACGATCAGTGAAGGCTTCGTGCTGGCGTTGCTGCTGGGCGGCGCGATCGCGTTGGCCACACCGTTCGTGTTGCACTGGCTCTTCGCCGTGATGAACACCGGCGCCGCGGTAAGTGCGATCGGTCGCGACTACCTCGGCACCTATCTGCTCGGCATGCCGCTCATCTTCGGCTTCTTCGCCGTCGATGCCGCCTTTCGCGCCAAGGGCGATACGCGCACGCCGTTGTATATCCTGGTGGTCACCACCGTGTTCGGGCTCGCGCTCGACCCGATCCTCATTCGCGGCTTGGGGCCCGTGCCCGCGTTCGGTATTCGCGGCGCCGCGCTCGCCACGCTCGTACCGCGTGGACTGGGCTGCATTGTCGGCGTGATCATCCTGCAACGGCGCAGCATGCTGCGCTGGGCGACGCCGCGTTGGGATGTGATCGCGAGCATCGCGCGCGTCGGCGCGCCGGCCGCGCTCACGGGCGTGGCATTCAGCGCGATTTACGTGGTGCTCACGCGCATCACCACGCAGTTCGGTACACCGGCCTTGGCGGCACTCGGGCTGGGCTTTCGCATCGAGAGCGTGGTGTATGTGGTGTCGGTGGGCATGGGTGCGGCCGTGGCGGCGATCGTGGGGCAGAGCATGGGTGCCGACGATCCCGATCGCGCCGAACGCGCGGGATGGACTGCGGCCGGTATCGTGAGTGTCGTGGGTGCGGTGATGGCCGTCGCGTCGTTTTTCTTTGCCGAAGACTTTGCGGCCATCTTCTCCACCGATCCGGCCGTGATTTCCGAGGCAGCGAGCTATCTGCGCATCGCCGCGTTCTCGCAGCTGTTTCTGGGCGCCGAGGTGGTGCTGGAAAGCGCGATGGGCGGGGCGGGGTGGACGCTCTGGCCGATGATCGGCTCGAGCACGATCACACTGTCGCGACTGCCGATCGGGGCGTGGGCGGCGGCGCAGTGGGGTACCAGCGGGTTGTGGTGGACGTTGGCGCTGACGGCGGCGGCGCGCGGCCTGTTGATGGCCGCACTGTGGGGGAGTGGACGGTGGCGTCGCGTGCGGGTCTGACGCACGTTACGACATGATCGCTCCCGCCATCACGTTGCTCACCGACTTTGGCACCGCCGACGGCTACGTCGCCGAACTGAAGGGCGTCCTCACCACGTTGGCGCCCGGCATTCCGCTGCTCGATCTCACACACG
Source organism: uncultured Gemmatimonadota bacterium (assembly GCA_903900795.1). Lineage (GTDB taxonomy): Bacteria > Gemmatimonadota > Gemmatimonadetes > Gemmatimonadales > Gemmatimonadaceae > Gemmatimonas. The sequence goes on from CAIUOO010000198.1 coordinate 2,073, forward strand.
ATGTACCGGCGCAGGATGTCGCGTTCGCCCGTCTCACGGTCGCGCGCTACTGGCGTCGGTTTCCGGTGGGTACGGTGCATCTCGTGGTCGTCGATCCCGGTGTCGGCACGTCGCGCGAGGCGATCGCGCTCTGCAGCGAAGGGCGCTATCTCGTGGGGCCCGACAACGGCGTGCTGTCGCCGGCGCTGTTCGCGCTTGACGCGCGCGTGGTGTCGCTCAGGGTCGATGCGCAGGCGTCGCCTACGTTCCACGCGCGCGATGTGTTTGCGCCGGCGGCCGCACAGCTGGCCCGCGGTGTGTCGCTCGATATGATCGGCGAATCGTTCACGCAGCCAGTACGTCTGCGCACGCCGCCGCCGCGTCGTGCGTTGGATGGCACGCTGCACGGCGAGATTCTGACCATCGACCGTTTCGGCAACGCGATCACCAATCTGGCCGCCCGCGACGGCGCGGCGGTGCAGGTGGGCGGCCACCAGGTGCGCGTGGTACGCACGTACGGCGAGGCCGCGCCCGGTGAACTGGTGGCGCTGGTGGGTTCGAGCGGCTTCGTGGAGATCGCAGTGCGCGACGGTCACGCGGCGGCCCGCCTGCGGCTGTCGCGCGGTCAGGCCGTGGAGCTAGCGCCGGTGATGCGTTGACATCATCGAGGTGATGCGTTAGCATCATGTATGCGTACTACCATCGATCTCGACGACGCGCTCCTCCAGCGTCTCCGTGACACCGCCCACCGCGAAGGCGTGCCGTTCAAAGCGCTGCTGCATCGCGTGATTCTGCGGGGGCTCGAAATGCCACCAGAGGCACAGGTGCCGTATCGCACTCCGTCGTATTCGATGGGGCAGGTGCGGGAAGGAATCGATCTCGTCAAAGCACGATGGATCGCGGACGACCTCGAGGACGAGGAGATCATCCGCAAGATGGCCGAAGGCCGTTAGCGCGTGATCATCCCCGACGTCAATCTGCTGGTGTACGCCGTGCATGCCGAGAGCGAACAGCACCCCGCCGCACGGGCGTGGCTGGATGCCCTGCTCACGGGTGATGAGCCGGTGGGCTTCTCGTGGACCGTGCTCACGGGGTTCATTCGCGTGAGTACGAATCCGCGTGTGGTCTCGTCGCCTGCTCGGCTCGATCGTGCCACGGAATTGGTGGACCTGTGGCTGCAGCAGCGCATCGTGAGCGTGGTCGAGCCCGGACCCGGGCATTGGCCGATTCTGCGCGCCTTGCTGCGCGAAGCCGGCCGCGGTGGCAACCTCGCTACCGACGCACATCTCGCTGCCCTGTGTATCGAACGCGGTGCCACGCTGCACAGCGCCGACGGCGACTTCGCGCGCTTTCGCGGACTGCGCTACGACAACCCGCTGCGCTGAGCCTTCGGCCGACCTACCGCACCGCCACCCCGGTGAACAGCGCGCCGTTCACGAGAAAGTGCACCCAGATGCTGGCCACGTAGCCCAGGGCAATCGCCCAGCTCCACTTCAGGTGCGCCATAAACGTGTACGTGCCGCGCGCTTGCCCCATCAGCGCCACGCCGGCCGCGCTGCCGATCGAGAGCAGCGATCCGCCTACACCGGCCGTCAGCGTGACCAGCAACCACTGCCCGTTGTCCATCGGCGGTTGCATCGACAACACCGCGAACATCACCGGGATGTTGTCGATGAGCGCCGATAAGACGCCGATGGCGATGTTCGCCTTGGTGGCACCGAAGCCGCCGTACGCCACCTGTGACAGCGACTCGAGATAGCCGATGGCGCCGAGACCGCCTACGCACAGGATGACGCCGTAGAAGAACATCAGCGTGTCCCATTCCGCCTTCTCGAGCCGCTTGAACACATCGAATGGTTCGCGTTCGGCCCCCGCGTGCGAGACCACCTCGAACGGGTTGTCCGAATCCACGCTGTGCCGCTCGGTGCGCACGGCGATCTCGCGGATCGCGGCGCGCTGTAGTGTCCAGCCGTACAGCTTGAGGGCGCCGAGGCCGGTCATCATACCGAGCACCGGCGGCAGGTGCAGGAACTGATGCACGCTCACGGTGGCGGCGATGGTCAGCAGGAACAGCCCGACGATCACGAACGCCCCCGGTTGCAGTCGCATCTGATCGGTAATCGGCGCCGGTCGTCCTGCCCCTACCGCGGTACTCATGATCGCCGCCGGGACCAACCAGTTCACCAGCGACGGCAGGAACAGCGCAAAGAATCCGGTGAAGGGGATGAGCCCCTTCTGCCACACCATCAGCGTCGTGATATCGCCGAATGGCGAGAACGCGCCGCCGGCATTGGCCGCCACCACGATGTTGATGAGAGACACGAGCACGAAGCGCGGATTGCCGACACCGACACTGAGCACCACGGCGCCCATCAACAGGGCCGTCGTGAGATTGTCGGCGATCGGTGAGATGCAGAACGCCAACGCCCCTGTAATCCAGAACAGACTGCGCAAGCTGAAGCCGCGCGACACCAACCACCCGCGCAGCGCGTCGAACACACCGCGCTCCTCCATCGAGTTGATGTACGTCATCGCCGCCAGCAAGAACAAAAAGAGCTCGGCGTACTCGAGCAGATTATGCCGAACCATCTGTTCGGCAAACTGCGTGAGCGCGAGCTTCGTGGCCGGGTCGGTCGCGGCGTCGGCGGCCTGCGCATAGCGCCATCCGATGAGCGCCCAGATGATGCCGGCCGCGATCAGCACCGGCTTGGATTTGCGCAGGTGCAGGTATTCCTCACCGATCACCACGGCGTAGGCCAGCAGGAACACCACCAGCGCGGCGATGCCGACGCCCGATGACGTCAGATCGAGACGCGCGGCCGCTTCGGAGAGTTCAACCATGATGAAGCATAGCCACGGGAACGCCCACAGCCGTGCCGATTACAACTCGGCGCCGTTCCCCGTGCCGTTGTCGGTGCTCACCGGCCGCCGCGCGGCCACGACGCCCTGCACGGGCGTGGGCGTCTGCCAGCCCGGGGCGGCCACTTCGGTATTCATGGTGGTGGACGCCGCGCCCCACCGCGACGCGAAGCCCGTCATGCCGAAGCGCGACGCGCCGAAGCGCATGGAAAGCTGCGCCACGCCCATGCGCGACTTCACCACGGCGCCCAATCCCACCGTGGCCACGGCCCAGGTGAAGGCCACGGCAATGAGTCGCGCGATGGCACCGGCCACCGGCACCTTGGCCGCGACGGCCGCTCCGAACCAGATCAGGCTGAGCGTCGCCAATCCCACGGCGAGACCACGCAAGGCCGCACCGCGCTCGCTACTGCTGGCACCGCGCCCAGCCAACGCGCGTCCGATCACCAGCGCCACGGCCAGAATGCCGAGTGTGAAGGCACCAGCGTAGGCCAAGGCCCAAGCCAGGGCCGCGATCGGGATCATCAGAATGCCGATGATGGTGATCGCGCACGCCACCAGTAGCACGGCCAGCAGGGGCCCCGCCAGCAGTTGCCAGAGCAACCCGACCCAGAAGCTGCCGGCGATGTCGCGGGCAGCGGTCTTGGCAACGGCCGTGAGCGCCTCTTCGGCGGTCATGAGCACCACGAGGCCGATGATCAGGCCGATGCCGAACACGCCAGCGACCGCGAGCAGATTGGTGGTGGCCGTCAGCATGTTATGACCATGTCATGACCATGTCACAACCTTACCGGGCGCGACGGGAGGCGGTGGCGAGGGCCCGAAGCCCAACGACCCCCATCCCCGCGATGGCCACAAAGCCGCCCACCGCGATGGCGGCCATTTCCGGCGAGCCGCTCTGCATGGCGGCAAGGCCCGGCTGGCCGAGCACCGTCGATGCCACGTCGTTCGAAGCGGCCACGATCTGGTCGCGAACCCCTTCGGCGCCGAGTTGCGTGAGGACGAACGCCATATCGGCGCGGGCCACGACCCACGTGGCACCGGCGGTGGCGATCCCCACCGTGATCGCCGCGCCGAAGCCGGCGGCGATGCGCGCCGGGCGCGTGGCGGGGACAAACTGCCCGACGGTGCGAGTGGCGGCGGCATGCCATGGCTCGAACACCTGAACCTGAGACATGACCCGGTCGGAGAAGTTCACGGACGGGGCGAAGTCGGGGAGCGAATCAAGGGCCACCATGAGCCTCCGGGCACGCTCCAGTTCCTGACGGCACGACGCGCACGATTGGGCGTGCGCTCTCAACGGAGCGACGCCAAAGCCTTCCTCCCCGTCCAGCAGGAGCTCGATTTCGTCTGATCTGAGGTGTCTGTCGTGCATTGGTGGCCTCCCCGGGGAATTACGCGCCTGCCCGCGGTCAGGTTTCACAGGGTTTCGGTCATCGTGACGAAGCGGGCTTTACACAGCCGTCCATCGCCGGTCCATCAGTCACGCAGCCCTTCGAGCGCCTTCCGGAGCTCGTGTCGGGCGCGATGGATGTAGGTCTTCACCGTGCCCAAGGGCAGGTCGAGCGTGGCCGCGATCTCCTCGTAGGCGCGCCCTTCCACATGACGCAGCATGATGCAGGCTCGATACTCGGGGCGCAGTTTGGCGATGGCCTGCTCGATGGCCGAGCCCAGCTCCTTGGCCTCCAGCTCGTCGAGGGCGCTTTCCTGCTCCGACTCGAGGTTGAGGGTCGTGGCCTCGACCTCGCTGGCCGTGGCGGCGTGCGGGGAGCCGTCCATGCTGATCGTGTCCAGCCGTCGCCGGCGGAGATGATCGATGGCGACGTTGTTGGCGATCTTGAACAGCCAGCTCGAGAACTTGAACTCGGGGCTGTACTTGTCGATGTGGTTCAGGACTTTGACGAAAGCGTCCTGCGCGAGGTCTTCGGCCGTTTCCCGGTCTCGGACCATGCGGAAGACGAGCGAAAACACCGGCCGTTCGTAGCGGCGCACCAGCTCGCGGAACGCGAGTTCACGGCCCTGCTGCGCCAAGCGAACGACATCGGCATCGGGGAGAGCGCCCAGCTCGTCGAGAGTCTGCATCGAATGGCATAACCTAGCACGGGCGTGCGCTTGCTCGCACTCCCCCACCTGTCGATGTTTCCCCAATGCCAGTCGTCCCGCCTCTGAACGAGGCCCCCGAACGCGCTGAATCCACTGGTCGCGCCGAACAGGCCGCCCGTGGAGAAGGGAAGCGCGAGTACGTGCAGCAGATGTTTTCGGACATCGCGCCGCGCTATGACCTGCTCAATCACGTCCTGTCGATGAACATCGATAAGGCGTGGCGGCGGAACGCGCTGCGTGCCCTGCAGTGGACCCACCGACCGGCCGGGAGCTATCTCGACCTCTGCGCCGGCACGCTCGACGTGGGCGCCGCGCTGGTGAAGCAGCCGGGATTTGCCGGCTTCGTGGCCGGGGCCGACTTTGCCGTGCCGATGCTGCGGTACGGCAACGGCAAGGCGTCGCGTGCGGTGCTCGCCCCGGTGGGTGCCGATGCGCTGGCGCTGCCATTCGCCAGCGCCTCTCTCGACGGCGCCATCGTTGCCTTCGGCATCCGCAACGTGGCCGACCTCGACGCCGGCCTGCGCGAAGTGCATCGCGTGCTCAAGCCCGGCGCCCGCTTCGTGATTCTCGAGTTCTCCACGCCGCCGTTGGCGATCGTGCGCACGTTCTATCATCTGTACTTCCATCATGTGCTGCCGCGAGTCGGACGCCTTGTGAGCGGCCATGGCAGCGCGTACACCTATCTGCCCATGTCCGTCTCGCATTTCCCTACCGAGGAGACGCTCGCCGGCCACATGCGCCGCGCCGGCTTCACCACGGTCACGTGGGAACGCCTCACCTTCGGCATCGCCGCGATTCACGTGGGGACCGCGTGAGGAACGACATGACGCCTTGCCCGGTTGATTGCTGATGTCTCTCGATACGCTTTCCGATTTCATCGCCGCCATCGATCGTGCCGGCGAATTGCATCGCATCACCGAACCGGTGAAGGTGCGTCTCGAGATCACCGAGATTGCCGACCGTGTCTCCAAGATGCCCGGCGGCGGCAAGGCGCTGCTGTTCGAGCATCCGATTCTCCGTGACGGCACCCGCTCGCAATATCCGGTGGCCATCAACCTCTTCGGCTCCATGCGCCGCATGGCCATAGCGCTCGGGGTCGACGATCTCGACGCCATCGGCGATCGCATCACGGCGCTGATGGACCTCAAGGTCCCCGACGGATTCCTCGGCAAGCTGTCGCTGCTGCCGCGATTACTCGAAGTGTCGAAGTTCCCGCCGCGGACCAAGAGCGGCACGCCGTCGTGTCAGGACATCGTGTGGCAGGGCGACGAGATCGACCTCGACAAGATCCCCGTACTGCACTGCTGGCCCGAAGACGGTGGTCCCTTCGTGACGATGACGGCCGTGATCAGCAAGGATCCGGTGCGCGGCATCCGCAACGTGGGCATGTACCGCGTGCAGCAGCTCGACAAGAAATCGGTGGCGATGCACTGGCAGCGCCACAAGACCGGCGCCGAGCATATGCGGCAGATGGCAGAACGCGGCGAGAAGATGCCGGTGTGCATCGTGGTCGGGGCCGATCCGGCCAGCATGTTCTCCGCGAGCGCCCCGTTGCCGCCCAACATCGACGAGTTCCTGTTCGCCGGCTTCCTGCGTCGCGATCCCGTGAAGCTCACGAAGGCGGTGTCGTGCGATCTCGAAGTGCCGGCCGACGCCGAGTTCGTGATCGAGGGGTACATCGATCCCGCCGAAGCGCTGGTGGTCGAAGGGCCGTTCGGCGATCACACGGGGTTCTACTCCGAAGCGGACCTGTATCCGAAGGTGCACGTCACGGCCGTCACGATGCGCAAGAACGCGGTGTATTCCACCACGATCGTGGGTCGTCCCCCCATGGAAGATTTCTACCTGGGGCACGCCACCGAGCGCATTTTTCTGCCGTTGCTCAAGCTCACCACGCCGGAAGTCGTGGATTACCACATGCCCGCCGAGGGTGGCTTTCACAACCTCGTGTTCGTAAGCATCGACAAGAAGTATCCGGGGCACGCCGACAAGGTGATGCATGCCTTGTGGGGACAGGGACTCATGTCGCTGGCGAAGGTGCTCGTGGTGGTCGACAAGGAAGTGAACGTTCGCAACCCCGTGGAAGCGTGGTGGGTGGCGCTCAACAACATGGATCCGCAGCGCGACGTGCGCTTCACCATGGGGCCGGTCGACGTGCTCGATCACGCCAGCCGCGCGTTCACGTACGGCAGCAAGATGGGCATCGACGCCACGCGGAAGTGGCCGGAAGAAGGCTTCACCCGCGCGTGGCCCAAGGTGATCACCATGGACGACGCCACGCAGCGGGCGGTCGACGCAAAGTGGTCGAAGTTGGGATTGCCGCCGTTGAGCAAGCCGTGAGCACCGCGCCGCCGAAGGGTGCCCGCGACGGCCAGCTCATCACCGGCGAATCGCTGCTCGTGCGCTTGGCCAACTTCGTGAAGCTGCCGCACACGGTGTTCGCGATGCCGTTCGCGTTGGTGGGTGTGCTGTGTGCGAGTGTGGTGGCACCGGTCACGGTGGCAATGGTGGGTTGGGTGCTGTTGGCGTTCACGGCGGCGCGGTTTGCCGGCATGGGCTTCAATCGCATCGTCGATCGCGATGTCGATGCGATCAATCCGCGCACGGCCAAACGTGAACTGCCGGCGGGTACGCTGTCGCTGGCGCAAGCCAAGGGGGCGGTCGCGATCGCGAGTGCGCTGTTCGTGGTGGCGGCCTGGCAGCTGAACACGTTGTGCCTCGTGCTGTCGCCGGTCGCGTTGCTCTGGGTGCTGGGATACAGCTATACGAAGCGCTTCACGCGCTATTCGCATTTGTGGCTCGGGCTCGGGCTCGCGATTGCTCCCGTGGGCGGCTATCTGGCGGTGACCGGCGCGTGGAGCGACCCGTGGTGGTTCCTCGGCGTGTTCGCGCTGGCCATTGTCTGCTGGAGTGGCGGCTTCGACATGCTGTATGCATTGCAGGACGCCGAGTTCGATCGTGCGAACGGCTTGCACAGCATGCCGTCGGCAATCGGAGTGCCGAACGCCATTTTGTTCTCGCGCACGCTGCATGTGATCGCCGTGAGCTGCCTGTCGGTCGTCGTGTCCACGCAGCCGCTGGGCGGTGGCGTGCCGATGGTGCAGACGGTGCTATGGGCCGGCGTGGCCTTCGTGGCGGCGATGCTGGTGTGGGAGCATCGCATGGTGAAAGCCGATGATCTCACGAAGCTCGATGCCGCCTTCTTCACCATGAACGGCATCATTTCGCTGGGCTTCCTGACGGTGTTTGCGGTCGCTCGCTTCCTCGCTTCCGGAGCTGTCGCATGACGCACGTGGCCGCTCGACATCCGGTGGTGCTGGCGATCACGGGCGCCTCCGGGGCGCCGTACGCGGTGCGCCTGCTGCAGCAGTTGGTCGTACTGCAGGTGCCCACGTGGCTGATCGTGTCGAGTCACGGGTTTCGCCTGCTGGCCACCGAAAGCGACATCCCCGACATGGCGACATTGCGGGCGCACGTCGGGGCGGAGGCGTTTGACGCCTGCGTCACGGTGTTCGACGACAACGACCGCGGGGCCGCGCCGGCGTCGGGTTCGGCGCGCTGGCGCGGTATGGTGGTGTGTCCATGCAGCATGGGCACCGTGAGTGCGATCGCCCACGGCACCTCGCGCTCGCTGGTGGAGCGGGCCGCCGATGTGGCACTGAAAGAGCGGCGCAAGCTCATTTTGGTTCCACGGGAAACACCGCTCTCGCTGATTCACCTCGAGAATCTCACGCAGGTCACGCGGGCCGGCGCCACGGTGATTCCGGCGGCGCCAGGCTTTTACCACAAGCCGGCCAGCATCGACGACTTGGTGGATTTCATCGTGGCGCGCATTCTCGATCATCTCGACGTGGAGCACACGCTGGGCAAGCGCTGGGGCGGCGAGGTCGCGTAGCAGGTATGAATCAGCCGGGTCGGGTGCCCGACGTGACCGGCACCGTCGAGCGGAATGTCGAGCGGTATGCCACAGATTGGCTCCTGAACCGGTATCTTGGCGTGCTGGGAGATCCCGGCCGCGCCCTGACTGAACGCCGGCGCCGACGCGACCACCGCCGACGCGACCACCTCGCACAGGACCAGACGAACACATGAAGGAAGCCACGATCATCGGCCTGATTTCCGATACGCACGGACTGGTGCGCCCCGAGGTGTTCGCGGCGCTCGACGGCGTGTCGCGGATTTTTCACGCGGGTGACGTGGGGCCGCCGGAGGTGCTGATCGAGCTCGCCACGATTGCGCCGATTCAGGCGGTATGGGGCAACACCGACGCCCCGGGGCGCCCGGACTTGGTGGAGCGCATTGAGGAAACGATTGACGGTGTGCGCATCGTGGTGACCCACGGCCACGAAATCGGTAGCGTGAACCCGCCGCGCTTGGTGAGTGCCTACATGCACGCCGACGTGCTCGTGTACGGACACACGCACGTGCAGCTCGTCACCAAAGCCGCGCGCCGTATCGTGGTGAATCCCGGCGCCGCGGGCCCGCGCCGGTTCAAGCTGCAGCCGAGTGTGGCAAAGCTGTACATCCTGAACGGCAAAGCGGACGTGGAATTGATTCCGCTGGGGATTCCTGAGGACGTCGTGGCCTCGGACGACGACGGTTTGGAGTAGGCGGACGGACTCACGTGGGCGCTGCGAGTGTGGTGCCGGCTGACGCACTCACGTGAGTTCCGGGTTGTGAGTTGAAGTTCCGAGTGGTGGGTTGGCCAACTCAGAACCGGAAACTTGAACTCACCACTCCAAGCTCACGTGAGTATGTCGGAAGTCCGCACCAGTGCTTCAAGCGCCCCCACCACCGTATCGCCCTTGAGCGCCGCGTCATTCGGCCGAGTACGGAACCACGACTCGATCATCAGTAATTCATCGAGTTGGTCGACCACCGCACCGGTGGGTGCCTGCCCGTCGCGCTGCTCCATCGCCTGCATCGCCGTCACGGATTCCGGCTCGCTGCAGCGGGCCTCGGCCACCACGCGACCGTGTCGCACGAGATACAACCGGTCATCACCGTCTCGCCCGGGCATCGCGTACACGAAGCTGGGCTTGGTGATCGCCTCGCGCACACGCGCCAGTTGCCCATCGAGTTCCTGCAGCGCCGTGAGCCGGTCGCGCAGCCAGCCGGCGCGTTCGTAGCTCAGCGCGGCGCTGGCCGCCGACATCTCGCGCACAAGCTGCTGATGCGGTGAGTCGTCGCGTCCTTCGAGCACGGCGCGTGCGCGTGAGAGCTGCGCGCGATAGGCGTACTCAGTCGTGGCGCCGACACACGGCCCGAGACAGCGACGCGTTTCGTAGCGATGGCAGCCGGGGGTGCGCGCGAGCGACGGGTGCACCATGTCGTCGAACAGGTCGACGGCATCGTGCAGCACCATCGGGACGCGGTCGGTGCAGTCTCGGAGCCCCAGGGCGTCGTTGAGCACACGCAGCGCCTCGACCAGCGGACGACGCGACGCGAAGGGCCCGATGACTTGCGCCGCCTGCTTCGCGCGCGCGGCGGCACTGGCCCGCTGAATCCGGAGCCGAGGGGCGGGCCCGCCCGCCACGGTGATTACCCACCACTTATCGAGGGGACGCGCGGCCTTGATGTTGTACTTGGGGAGATGAGCGCGAATGAGGCGCACTTCGCGCAGCAGGGCGGCGAACTCGCTGGGCATCGGTTCCCATTCGATGCGCGAGGTTTCGCGCAGCAGCCGCGCATGACGATGCTCGGGCCAGGGAAGACGGAAGTACGACAGCAGCCGCGTGCGAACTTGCGTGCTCTTGCCCACGTACAACACGTCGCCGTGCACACCACGCATGAGGTACACCCCGGGCACGTTGCGCGTCTGCTCGCGTACCTGCGCGCGGAGCCGCTGTACGTCGGCGTCGGGCGAGCCGACCGACAGATCGAGCTGGGTGGCCAGCTTTGCGCGCGACTTTTCGGCCGGCTTACCGGCTGACCTACCGCTGGCAGTGCGAGCAGAAGACCGTGCTGCGCCCATCGATCGCGTGCGTCCCGACCAGGCGGCGGCCGCAGGTAAGACAGGGCTCACCGGCCCGCCCGTAGGCGGCCAGCTGCTCGACGAAAGATCCCCGCTCACCGCGGGCATCCCGATAGTCGCGGAAGCTCGTACCGCGGGCCGCGATGGAGGCGCTCAACACAGCACAGAGCTGTGCCCGCAGTGCGGCGCTTTCCTGCTCGGAGAGAGTGCGCGCTTCGCGCGACGGATCGATCCCGGCCAGCCACAGAGCCTCGTTCGCGTAGATGTTGCCGACGCCGGCGAG